>NZ_RAPO01000010.1 GCF_003610195.1 Halopiger aswanensis
TTATTTCAAAAGATTCCTCAAATATATTGCCGTCAACTTTTACTTTTGCATCGATTATATCGCCATTCGTAACTCGTGTGAGATCGGGAAAATCTAAGGCGGTATATTCTTCATCGCCGGATGGTCGTGGAGCAATATCTACGGCTCCATCGATGAGAATCTCGTCACTATTGTCGGAAACAGTAAATTCGACGTGGTATTGTTGCTCTCGGTGGTTAACAATAGCAAAATGAAAAGATCCTGAATTTCCCAAAATAGTTGTACAACCAGCTGTCAGGAGGATACTTGCTCCTGCTATTTGTTGGAGGACTTGACGGCGATCCATATGGATATTGTCACACAGTCAATACACTTGTTGTTTTATATTATTCCTATAGATTACAATTAAAACCAAATGCGTATCTGGCTGATAGCCTAATCTACTGTCAATTCTACCGATGCGCCGATTCTACTGGCTCTGCCGGTGGATTGATAAATATCGGTTACTCCTAGACCTCTTTCTGCGATCGGTTTCAGCGACACCGAGGAGTGCTCAGTTTCTTAACCAACATTCGAAGGTGTGTGCGCACTTTGTGTTGGTTAAGACTTGAAGTGTCCCCATTGATCCAACACATCAATAGTCTGTGGGAGACGGCTGCTGGGATCCTCCACGTTCTCCTCGAGTGCCGTGCCTAGTAGGGTTTCCGCACCGTGAACGCCGTCTCGAGTCATATGGAGCGTCTCCTCCTCGCAGTCGTTGCAGTACTGCCGGTCAGTCGCCACCGCCTTCGTATCCGTTTCAGTCAGTGCCAGACCGTAATGAGCGAGACCTGCTTCGGAGAGACTTAGTAGTCAGCCCAGACACATGTAAGCATGGAAGCAAAAGACTACGCGGTTCTATTCGTGCTTGACGTGATTGCAACAGTCGTCGGCATTTTCGCGTATATCGCTGTCGGCGGTTCGTTCTGACAGTATACGTTCCAGTTCCCTTGAACCGAATCAACGGGGCGGATCAAATCGACTACCAATATCGGATACGCTAGCAATGCGGGAATCATCAGTTCAAGACCTCGAGCCCGTGCAATCAGTGTGGCGGCATCCAACTTGACCCACCGTAGAACTCGAGTACCTTTGCGATTCACTGTCGCTGCTACTGGCTATACACGGTAGGCGAAAGCCCGGCAGCGCAACGGCCTCTGGCCGTAAGCAGCCCGGACCGTGGAGGTGGTGGGCGGTGGTGGTGACCGACACACCAGCAAAAAAAGGGGGACGACGACCGGCTACTCCCACCACCGGCTGCGCTCTGGGAACCGGATTTCCGACCACCGGGTGAGGGCGATTGAACATCGACCGTTGTACCAGTTCTTCGCCGCAGCCCTGAACCGGACCAGGTCGCCTTCGCTGACTTTTGTCTGCCGGCTGGCCGTCCAGATGGTGAACTTGGTTCTCCCGCTATCGTCTTCGATCAGCCCGACCTGTTGCTGACTGGGACAGGCGGGCTCCCACAGCTCGATGATACGCCCTTCGACGCTGACCTCGCCACGATCGATCTCCTCGAGTTGCCCGATCGGAACGATCGTTCCGGCTTCGTTCAGCATCTCCTCTTTCGTGTCCAGAACGGCGTCGACCAGCTCAGCACCCTCGAGGATCCGACTGGCAATGCGCTTCGCGATAACGGCCCGTGTGTAACTACTGTCGACGTCGTCCGCCAACCGTTGCGCGTATTGATTGACCTCTGCCAGCGTGTCTCGCTCGAGTTTTGCTCGGGGATCAACCCGTGTGGCCGTCCGCTCGTCGCGGCGCATTGCCTCGACCTTCTGGCGCGTGCGCCACGCCCGGCCATCCTGCTGTCCGAGCTCGGCTTGGGCACTGATTCGCTCGAGTTCCTCCTCTCGAGCCCGAATGCGCTCCTCCTGGGCCAGGGTTGCGCCATGGATCCGACTTCCACTGGTGTTTGCGATCCCGTCCGGGTGGTTCGCATCCACCTTTGCCTGTGTCTCCTGCTCGACCGTTGCCTCGAGCTCCGGCGTCTCGTCGACGACCGGGAAGCGGCCTTCATCGACCGCCTGCTCGCCCGCCTGTTCGAATGCCTGTTCATCGACCGTAACGACCTTGCTACTCGAGTTGTTACTTGACATTGGAACTTCACCAAGTTCCGAAGGCGCTCACGCGCCGCCACCGCGATGCCACTACATCGCGGTTTTCCGACGACTACGACCGACAGTCACATCTGTGCGCTCTCGCTCGCGCCTTCGCGAGCGCCCCACTGGGCGCGAGCGAGAGCGCGCCTGAGTGAGGTGTCCCAACCAGCACCGCGCGCCGACCCGCCCGGAGCGAGCGGCCAGCGGGATATGCCCGCTCGTGTCCGGCCCGGACAGCGGGTCCGTGTCCAGCGCGACTGTCGCCGAGCACCCGCGCCGACATATGGCGCGGGAAGCGCAGGCGGCACAAAGCGCTGGAACGCGAAAGCCCGCGAGGGGCGCAACCGACGGGCTTACCCGCTGGCGTCGAGGGCACATCCATTTTAGCCCGGCAGCCCGCCCGCGACTGCAGGCAGGCAGCCCGGAATGGTCGGTCGCGAAACGGCGAACGAAGTGAGCCGTGCGCGACGCGGAGGGCGGCAGCGGCGAGCGGGGCGTGCCGGTGACTACAACTGACCACCGGCCAAACTGGAGCCGGCCGAACTCTCCACGCGGGTGGGACTGAAAGGGGCTGGCGGGCTCGAGGAACCCCGCCGACGCAAGCATCACAACCTGTGAGGAGCGCAGCGAGGCGCGGGACTCGAGCGTGTCAGGGGCTTTCAGCATGGTATTTCCAGTGCCAGCCAGAAACACAATAACCGACTGACGACTCCCGTGCTCACTGAACGATCGGTACACCACGAGAAAACTGCCCCAGAACTTCGGGACAGAGTCTGGAAACTTGCAGCCGACTGCCTCGTTAGTTACGACATCGAACTACCTGAAGCCGCTGCTGAACTCGAGATTGGCGAGTAGATCACTTCGATATAATCAGAAATGTTGTTCTGTATAGGGAAAACCGGTAACAGAGCGATGACTGATTTATTTGGAAAACAGCAGACATAGCGTGTTGAATACAGGGAGTCTATTCAGCAGAGCAATAACTCTGAGTGTGATTCGCGTGGACTACACCGATTGCATGGAAAGTCGCTTCTCGAACTCTTCTTCCGTCCGCTGTCGAATCTCTCCGGTTACTTCTTCCCGACGGTCGTCGAGATCGAATTCATCAGGACGTTGTGGGATCTGAAGTAACTCTAAGACTTCCAATAGAAGCTCGACCCGGCGCTGCTGCATCCGCTTGACCGTCCAGAATTCATCGAAGTACGACTGAAGGTCTGCATTGATAGCGTCCATGTTCTCGGTGTCATCTTTGACGGCGATAGCTTCTTCAAGCAGTTGGTCAAGCCGGCTACCATCAATCGCCCCAGCGGGCGTGAAGAATGAATTTGGGGCAATACTGGTGAAGTCCTCTCGTTCCCGGTAGTACTCGACAATCTTCCCAGAGAGGGGCTGATTACTTGCGGAGATATTGTCACGGCCTCGAAGGAGTAGGAAGTTTCCGATGTCGTCGATGAACCCCTGCCTCATAAACTCTTTAATACTATCGCGCTGGCGACTCTGGTCATCACTCACTTCGTCGTCAGGCCGTTGGACGAGGTCCAGATACCTCCGTACTCGTTCAGCTATTTTGTGATTGCCGTCGGTATCACCATCAAGTCCGAAGAACACCGGTAGCCATATCGGATCATCAGCGTCATACACCGGTGTCTGCGGAAGAACATGCTCGAGATGTACATCGTCCATGTTCAGCCGGCGGTCGACGATTGTCCCATTTTCTCGGAATTGTTGGTTGGCCATCTTATGGAACAGCGCTTTGACCATATCGTCGTTCCAATCCCGGGCCTCGGTAATGAGGTCGCGGAAGCGGTCACCGAATAGTTCCGTACTTTCTGCCTGTGTACCATCCAGGATCACTTGCTGGGCTGCCTCGTACGGGTCTCGCTCCTCTCTGTTGTCACGTATGTCTTGGAATGTGTGTGTCGCATCAAGGAACAACTCTTGGAAGATATTGGGATCTTCGCCCACGAGGAGCCGACGGAAATTGAGGGTCTCGATGAGTTCGAGGGTCTCGTAGAATCGCTCTCCCCGGTCGGTGCCCTGAGACGCGTGGTCGTACAATTCCAAGACCAGCGGACGCCACTGGTCCATCTGTTGGTCGTTTAACCGCTGGAGAATCTCGTGTGAGGCTTCTCGATGCGATGCGAGCCCCTCGAGATCTTTTGGTTCTAAGGAATCACTGGTGAGGGTATCATAATCATTAGCGAGTGCGTCTACCCGATCAAGGAACGGCTTTGCTTGCTCGGCCGTCCGGAACCTGGGCTTGATGTCACTTTCGAGATTCCGGGTCGCGAACGCGTTGGTCAACTCATCCTCTGCATCACCGATCTGGTCGATTTCCTCTTCAATGATGCTCAGGAAGACTGCGAGGTACTCGATGATGGCGTCACTGTCGGTGCCGAACTGTGTAACTACGTTCTCCCACTTTTCGATGTACTCCTTTTTGACCTCTTTCTCCTCATCGAAGAACGTGTTGACGACCGTCGCACGAATCCGATCGATTTTGGTGAGCTCAAGCCCCCTGTCATTGAGGATCTTGAAAATTTGCATTCGAAAGGCAGGATCAGCTTCGTGGATCTCAAACTCGCCGACGTGGTAGGAATTCTGGAGATAGTTACTAAGGTTGACCAACCCCAGAATCTTGCTGTCGGTATCCTTGGAGTCTTCGACGAACTCACTGACCCGTTGCTTGTGAAACTCGAACGCTTCCAGCAGCTTCCAGTTCGAATAGTAGACTGGTATAAAGCTCGACCGTCGGTCTTCGCTGACGCCCCACTCTTCGACAGCCTCCTCATCGATTCCGAACCGATCGATGAGTGTATCGATTCTAGTTGCTCTCCCCTTTCGTCCATCGATATCGGTATTTCGTTCGTCCGAGGTTAGATATCGGAGCTGGCCCTCATGGCCTTGGATAATTGCGTCGAAAAACGCCTCGTCGTGCTTGTTCAATGAGAGTCGGGGCTGATCTCCCATCTCAACGCCGGCGAAGTGATATAATAATGATTCGATCTGCTGGATCGATCGAGAACGGAGAGTTTCGATGGCATCGTTTTCGATGTCTCCGGACCCCTTCGTTGCTTCGAGTTCTTCTAGGATCGCCCGCAAAAGGAGATGTACCGAGGTGAGTCGCTGTTGTCCATCGATTACTTCGTGTTTAGCACTCCCACTGTCGACGGCAAAATACACCGACCCGAAGAAAACGTCGGATGCTTTCTGATCGTAGCTGTCACGATTGGCGGTTATTAATTCCTCCAAATCAAGCCACAGCTGTTTGTTATGCTTTTTCTCCCATGAGAATAGTCGTTGGTACTCCGGCACGTCGAACTCGCGATTGCTGAGAAGGTCTTGGAGGGTTCGCTTCTCCATCTGGAATCCCTTCTCGGCAATCGGGTCTATAACCTCGGACGCTGCGATGATCCGATCAAGATCAAGATCCTGTACCTCACCATACTGGAAAAATGTATCAAACAAGGATGGTTTGTCACCGGACACAATAGCGCCCATCTCGGAGGAGGGCATTATAATTACTGGCGAGGTGAAATAGCGGTCTCATGATTTAACGAATGTCGAGTTCTGTGTATATAGAACGAGTTGGGTCTTCCCCGCCGCTATTTCTCTCTTCTTAACGAGGGTGTCAACGGTAGTATTCCAATCATGGGTGAGCACCTAGGGCTGCGATACGAACTCTAAGTTTGACATCCTTTGAAGTAATCGATGGCTCATTCGGAAGATATGCATTGAGTGTTCAGCGTGGAGGTCACCGTCTAGTTTAGCACCTCCGCTGGCGTCTGTCCGTTGAGTGATTGGTGTGGTCGCTGTGTGTTATAGTAATGCACGAACTGTTCAAGCCACTCTCTGACGCTCGCCCGACTGCCGACCCACGAGTTATGGAAGCGGTCGATCCGCATTTTGAGGGTGTGAAACCACTTTTCGATGTGGTTTCGATCGACATAGTCGAGGTGACCACTCAATCCTAATCGAGAGAGGGCAGTCAGATAACCAGCTCCATCAACGAGAAACTCAGCCTCGGAGAGATCATGTTTCTCGGTAAGTCCATGCAGAAACGCAGCAGCTGGATCGGTGCCTCGCCGTCCAAAGAGCGCGACGTCAAGAATGAGTTTCGTGTCAAGGTCTATTGCAGCGTACATCCAAGACCGGTTGCCGTTAATCCTGACAGCAGTTTCATCAACCGCGACCCGCGACGGCTTCGCCGTCGGCGGGTCTGGCACGCTGTCAGCTATCCGATGTACCCAGTGCCAGATTGCTTGGTGAGGCCGTTCAACGCCGAGTAAGCGAAGAATTTCTTGTGTCTCTCGAAGCGAACAACCGGTCGCATGGAGCCGGACGGCGAACGCCCTGACGGGCGTCGCCGTTCGCTCGCGCTCCCAAGATTCATCAAATTCCGCCGCGTAGCTCTCGCTGAGCAGGTCTGCGAGCATTGATCCAAACTAACTCTACGACCTGCTCATTCCTCAAACTGCGCTAACTAGACGTTGCCCTCTCGAGGGACTCTCGGAGATCGCGAACACGCTCGATAATGTGGAGGACCTGACGGAAGAGGCCGTCGTCCGGGATCGCGTTCATGAACGGACGATTGAACTGTTGGATGACCAGACGCCGGCAGTTCGTGCTGAGGCGGCCCGCTGCCCCGGTCTCTGGGGGACGACCGAGGACAGACTCGCGGTCAAATCACTGGCGGTTGACCCACAGTCGCAGGTCCGGGACGAAGCCAATCGGGCACTCGAACGACTCGTTGAGTGATCTGAACCGGTCGTCCCTGTCCTCTGTTGGATGAGAAAGGCCGCACATTTGTTCCGCTCTTCCCATATACGGCACGTCGCGCCTCGAGGAATCTCGTCCAGATCGGGGATCAATCCTGCTCGGGGTCACTACCCTCCTATCGATGTGTACGGGCTCAGGAACATTCTCGATCAGTAGGCGGTAGCCGTCTTTACACCACTCGACATGAATACGTCAATGAACTCGCCACTCTATTGATGTGTTCCGCCTGGATCGATCCCACGACATTTTAAAGTGATGTACGGGCCGAGGTGGACGTCAGATCCGTCACGAAGGGCACCGATCCTGCGCACATGTCGTCTGCTGCCAAGACGTTCTGGAGCGAGTGCGAGCGATATCACGACCTCGCGGAAGCGTACGCCCGCAACATCGAACTGGCCCATCCCAATACTGTATCCGGCCGACTGTCCCGCTGTCCATCTGATGACTATTGTTGTGGGTTCTGTGTAACCTCAATCAAGTACTACGAGTACCGGGGAGAGAACGTTTGATCACATCTCACCTTGAAGAAACAGTCGACAACTTTCATCGCTAACGAGTGGAGTTCCCCAATGGGGTCATTCTGGTTCGTGTATTCCGCGGCAGCGACGGCCTCCAGGAAGCTCTACGGACGGACCAGTGCACGGACTGCCTTCAGAAATGGATGGGTTGATTTATCGATTCGGCACTCCGACCCGACTAGAACACGCCGGCGTGTGAACACCGATTGCGTACTCTCCCGTCAGAGATACTTCCCTACTTGAATGTTATGTGGCGAGGTGGGTATCAGTGAGGATGGAGTCCGAGGCGGTCGACGTAGTGATTGCAATGTCGATCAACACCGAACGCGGGGCCGAGGAGAAGGTGGCCGACAACGAACTCCCGGAACAGGTCAAGGAAACGATTGAGACGATCGATCAGGACGGCACCCAGATCACGAAAGCGATCGCTGCCATCGTGGTTCAGGACATGGCCGACACCGATGTGATCAATCAGCTACACGACGAACTCTCGTCGCTCCTACGAGAGCGGAGCCACGAGGTTGACGCCGTGTCCATGCACGAGGTCGCGATGGCACTGTGGTTTGAGCTCCGGTACATCGCGGAGACGATGGACGACAAGGAGGGAGCGGAGACCGGTGCCAGCTCCACGAACGGCGGGGTGGGATCAGAGTCCCCCGATGACGACGACTGGTGTGCCCCCGGTCAAACCGACCCGGACGCAGGAGAACGGGCGTCGCTCCTCGGATTTGATGGCGGCGAGTCGGACGAACCGCCGACCGACCCAGCGTTCCAGTGACATCGGTGCTAGTTCGTTTCGGTTGAACAGTGTACTGCCATCAAACTGACCCCAGTTGTATTGTCACAACATGTGGATTTCCGTAAGAGACGGACGCGATCGGAACATGAACTGTTGCTCCTGCAGGATTCGTTGGAATCAGACCACGATACCAGATCGTCTGACTCGTGTAAGCCTCTTTCAGTTGGATCGTGCCCTCTGGCTGCCGTCTTTCCCGGCAGCACTACGCGCTCCTCCTCGTTGCAGAGCGCGCCCCCTCTGATACGTAACATAAACATTTCGTATCCTGCGGGTGTCACGTCAGGGCCTCTGTACTGTCGCCCGTTCGTCCAAATGCGATGTCCGCTGACCGATACGCGAGCGAACAAGAGCAGAACCCGATCGGTACCGACTTCGAAAGCGACCTCAAGCGCACGGTCAACGTCGTGCGGGCGGGATTCGGGAACCTCGTCGACGAGGACGGGGACCAGAGTGAGGTCTTCGAACGCGTGAACGAGCACGTCTCGGAGATAAACGACTTCCTCGACGATGAGGATGTTCCCGCCGAGGAACAAATCGCTGCGGCCTGGTTCTTCCTCCTCCAGTTCGCCTCCGAGTAACGTCAGGCGACCGGCCCCGCCGGGATCATTTCGTCGTTGCGTGTTCTCGATGGACTCGGCACTATGTGCGACCACCAGTGTGTGAATGATGTTACCGGCTATCGATCGCGATCCGGTGCAGTACTGCTCTGCCAATCCTGAAGGTGCAGATTCAGGTGTGGCTTAGTGAGAGTGACTACCAACGGTCGACCGTTCGTAGACGCCGTTCGGTTCGAGCCGGGTCAAGAGGCGAACCAGCGAAACCTTCGTCGCTGCCGTGAGGATCGGGGCGTCTCGAAGCGTTGCCTCCACGCCCGCTCTCGTCCCCGGCCGATCCATGGCCGCGTCGAGTACGATCTCCTCGTCGGACCGGAGCGCCGCGTTTAGCACGTCTGCGGCACGAGCACGAACTGACACTGGACTGGATGCCGTGCAGCATTCGTCGAGGGCTTTCGCGACGATGGTCTGTCGCTCTCCCGTCGGGATCGCAGCGAACCGGTCGGCAGCGAGTCCGAATCCACGGCGCCGGACGTCACCGGAGGCACTGGCCGTACACTCCACCAGGAGCTCGGCTGCCGCGTCAGCCGCCCCCTCCCAGTCCGACCGGCGTTCGAACACGTCCGCCGCGGCCAGAAGGACCTCTGCCGGTGGATCGTCCAGGTTGAGTAGCCCCGTCGTGGTTTCGACGGTCCGATCGTCGGCGACTCCGAACCGATCGGCGGCAAGCCTGATGGCCATCGACTGGATCACAGGGGCGCCTGTGCGGATGACCCGCTTGAGGAGCGCCATCGCATCGGCATCGTCAACTGGGTGCGCGTTCGACCGGATCGCGACTTCCAGCAGTGCCGTCGTGTGGTCGGGAACCAGCACCGGGAGGAGGTCACCGACGAGGTCGGCGAGGTCTGCTCCCGTCAGTGCCGGCGTATGCTCGTCGGCGACCGTCCGCAGGGCACGCTCGCTGGTCGTCGGGTCCAACTCGGTAGTCAGCGACTCGACGGCCGGACGAATCACCCCGTACGCGACGCTGTCGTCAACCACCGCGGCCGTGACGGCAGCCAATAGCGCCTCGTCGGGCACCGGTGATGACCGGTCTTCGGTGATCGGATCAAGCACGGACCGGGCCTCGTCCCAACCGACGTGTCCCGCGTCGATCGCTGCGGTGACGGCATCGCACGCTGCTGCCCGGGCTGGGCCGTAGTCGATCTCAATCCCGTGCTCGAGCACAGGTCGGGTGGTCGCCCATTCGATCGTTCGATCTTCGAGCAGCGTCTTGACGATAGCCAGCGCGTCCACCGCCGCCTCCGGATTGGTTTCCCCATTCACGGCGCGCTCGACGACGGTCGACAGCAGCGACTCGACGTCCTCGCAGTCGACCCGGCCGGCGTCGAGTAGCTGCTCGAGCGAGCCGACAGCCTCCTGCGTCACGCGGGAGTCGTTGTGGGCGATCGCGTCCTGGTACAGCGGTTGGATCGTTGACCACCCGACGGCGCCGTGATAACAGCCGCCCCCGGCGGCGTACAGCGCACGTGCGACGACGGCATCCGTGTCGTGAGCGAGGCCGTCGGCGATCAGGTCCCACGCGTCGTCCCATGTCAGGTGGTTCTCTTCGAATCCGACCACGAGGGACCGAAGCGCCGGGTCGGCGAGTTCGGGCGAGTCCTCCGCGAGCGCCTGACGAAGGAACGATCTGAGGGCGTCCCAGTCCACCCGGTCGACGAGCCGGCCGGCCGCCTTCGTCGCTGCGATCCGCACCTCTTCGTCTTGATGAGACCGTGCCCGGCGGAGAAATGGGGCAGCGTCGTCCCAGTCGACACCGGTTGACCCGACCGAGGCCTCACAGCAGTCGACAGCCGCGAGGATCGGCGCCGTATCGCCGTCGACGGCCGCACAGGCCTCCAGCAGGGGTTCGATGTCACCCCAGTCAACGGTCCACTCGTGGTTGACCAGCGCATCGTGGAGGACGATCATCGCGTGCTCCCGAATCGCAGGCCGGGTGTCGTCAACGGCCCGATTTAGGAACGCGATCAGGTCGGCAGGCGAGTCCGTCCCCCGGATAATGGCCTGTCCGAACAGGTCGACGGCAGACACGGCTAGTTCGCCCCCGCGATCGATCGCGTCGACGGCGAACGGCCGCACGTCCGCCCAGTCGAAGGCGCCCTTGAAGACGCCGATGCTGACGACCTTGGTGGCCTCGTGGGCGGTCTCTTCGTCCAGTCCCAATGCGAGCACCGGAGCGACGGCCTCCCACTTGGGGGTCGTGTGCACGACGATCGTCCCGAGCGCCTCGAGCACGGCGTCGCTCGAGATGGCGTTGCGCTCACGGATCGCGTCGGCGAACAGCGAGCGTGCCTGTCGAATGTCCACGTGCCCGTTAATAACGGCGTCCCTGACCCCGGCGATGGTTGTCTCGGCGATTGCGGTGGAGCGATCGAGCGCCCGTTCGAGGTCGGGCCGGTAGCGGTCGAACGGGAGTTCGCCGACGGAGATCGCGGCCGCGAGTCCCATGAAGGCGGTGTGCGCCGTACGGTTGTGATCGTGGTCGAGGACCGCCTCGATGAGCGGCGTGACCGCATCCCAGCCGACGGACTCCTTCGCGGCTAGACCGACCGCCACTTCGAGGCCTGTCTCCGTGACCCGTGGAACCGGATCGTCGACGGCTGTTTCGAACCAGTCGGCGACCTCGGACCACTCCGCGTGGCCGGTCGACAGGGCGAGCCGGATTGTGTGAATCGCCTCGCGACGTACGCGGTCGCTGTCGCTCCGGATGGCGGCGTCGAGGAAGCGACGACACGCCGACCACGGTACCGGGTCGTCGTGGTTGCCGATGTCGAACCACTGCGGCGGGTTGTCACTCATCGGGTCGTGCGGCCCCCGGAATAGGAGCCCACCACCGACGGCCCGAACGGCCTCCCGGACGACCGCGTCGTTCGCATGGTCGAGCCCGGCCCAGAGGAGGTGTTCGACCGACTCGACGCTGACCGTCCCGGCCTGAAAGCCGCCTTGGATCGCGACGAACCCGGTCTGGGCAATGTCGTCGGCTGGGTGTCGAACCGCCCGATCGAGGAGATCGACGAGCGGTTCCTCGTCGATCGTGCCGGCCGTCACGGCGTGAAGCAGCGAACCGGTAGCCTGGTGTGCGACATCCTCCGATTCGTGGTATAGGCCGTCCCTGATCAGATGCGTGACACTCCGGAGCCGGAGCCAGCCCTCATGAAGCGCGACGCCGATCAGCGTCAGGACGCGTTCGGCGACGGCTGCAGTCTCGTTCTCGACGCCGCGCTCGAGGAGCGGGAGCACCGTCGCGGGGTCGACTGCTCCGTCTCGGAGCCCGAGGAAGATCGTCCCGGCGGCGACTTCGGCGGAGTCGACAGACGATCGCTCGAGACACTCGGCTAAAAACGACCGGAACGGGGCGATTCCGACAGTCCCGTCTCGGATCAACTCGGCGGCTGCGGCAGCCAGGTAACGTCGCTCGTGATCCGTGGCCGTCGACGGAAGTCGATCGTAGAGCGCCTGGAGCTGCGCCGTGGTCAGCGCGTCCTTGTCCAGCAGGCGGTAGACGAACAGCACCGATGTCTCCGGATCGATATCCGACTCAAGGTCGACGGTCGTCGTCCCGCGGAACAGCGGTTCGACGAGATCGAAAGCGTCCTCCAAGGGGACTCGATCGTCGACGACGGCATCTGCGAGCAGGGCCACGATCGAGGCCAGCGTTTCGTCGTCATCGGACCTCCGGAGCGAGTGCTCCAGCCATCGGCGGGCCGTACTGTCGTTCCAGGAGACATGTCCGGCGCGGAGCAGGTCGGCGACACGAACGGCGAGGGCCCGACGTCCTACCTCCGGGACGCGCTCAAAGACCGCTCGGAAGAACGGCTTCACGGCGGTCCAGTCGGTCTCATCGGTCTCGACCGCGGTGTACGCCGCGTGGACGCCCGCTTCGACGACGGCCGGGGGCTGGCCGAGTAGGTCGTGGAACTGCGGTTCGACGTTCTGCCATTCGATCGCCCCCGCACCGAGACAGCGTGCGATACCGATGACCGCGCCGTGCCGGACAACCGGGATCGGGCTGGCGAGTCCCCGGCGCAGCAGCGGTGCGACGGCATCCGGGTCGCAGTCCCCGGCAGCGACCGCGTCGCCGAGCAACTCGAGGTCGAAGGCTGTCTCGACCGGTCGGTCACCACGGGAGGCGAGACGTTCGGTCGGATCCTCGTCGAGGAGGCGCTCCAACTTGCGGACCGTGGTGACCTGCTCAAACGAGACGTCGAGGGATTGGATCGCTGCAGCGAGTGCGATGAACGCGGTCCGTCGGACGCGATACGCCGGATCGTCGAACGCGTGCTGCAGGTGATCGACGACATCGGCCCAGGGCCACTCGACGGACGATTCGTACGCGACCAACACCGTCCGAACGACGGCACAACGCACGCCCGTGTCCTCGTTGTCGGCAGCCGTCTCGAGGAGCGTAGCGAATCGCTCGCGCTCGGCGCGGGTGACCTCGTCGGGAACCGAACGGAACCTGTCACCGATCGCCCAGATGGCCGCGACGCGCTGGGCGGTCTCCTCGGCGTCGTGATAGGCGTCCGTGATTGCCACTACCGGATCGTCTGCGGCCACCAAAGCCTCGACTTGCCGGTCGAGCCAGCGGCGTTTCTCGTCGTCGTTCCAGTCGTCTGGGGGACCTGGGTGGTCTCCGGTATCGTGCCGTCGATCTCGATCGCCGTTATCCTGGGAGGCAGTATCTACCGGATCCGACTCGCCGACCGGCCCGTCGCGCTGGTTCTCCGTCGACTCCACGCCCGCCGGTTCCTCCCGTCGATTCCCTAGAGGTAGCCGGTGCCTTACGTCGGCCGGCTCATCCGTCTGGTCAGCGGACTCGGGGACCAGACTCCGGTCCGTCTGGTGGCGCAATTCGTCGGTGTAGGTCGTCTCGATGTCTAGCGCTAGGGAGTACGTCTCTCGATCGGAGAGCCCGTATATCTCCATCGCGGTCGAGATCACGGTGGCGAGGTGTTCCCTGGGATCGGTCACGTGGCGATCGAGGATCGTCTCGCGAAGCTCCGTCGACGGTTCGAGGCCATCGAGGTACGTCTCCACGGCCCGAAGCGTTCGTAGGCGGACGGCCCTCTCCGGATCGGTGATTAGATGTCCCAGCGTGAACAGGGCGATGTTGCGAGCTTGGTCGGTCTTGACGTCGCCGAGCGCGTGGCCGGTGGAATGGGCGACTGCCGCGCGACGAGCGGGGTGGTCTGCGGTCGCGAACTCCCCGAGGCACGTTCTCGCGATCGATCGGACACGATCGGCTCCATCCAGCGCACGGACGGCGGCGACGGCTTTCGCCTGGAGGTGCTGCCGGTCCTGTCTCTCGAGACCGGACGGTCCGTCGGCGTTCACGGCCTCGTCGGCCGTCGAGGCATCTCCCGTTCCGCCAGTCGTTCCTGTCCGGTCTTCCTGCGAATCGGACATCGATCGGCCGATCGCGATCGCCGATGCATCGTAGGGGCCTCCGTCGGAGAAGATGTCGCTCTCGCCGGGCGTGGACACGTCGTCGACGAGCGACGACAGGGGCGCACGGCGCTGCCGGCTGTTGATGGACTCTTCGGCCTGCGCGATCGGGTCCGGCGACTCGGTGCGAGCGGCGGCGACGGGATCCGTTCCCTGGAGCACGGCCACGAGGCCAAGTGGCGGATTGTCGGCCGCGAGCGCGTGTCCGAGTGCCCCGACAGCGACGGTCCGAACTGCCGGCTCGTCGGCCGCGAGTGCGCGGCACATGAGCCGATTCAGGTCGTCGGCCCCTGGATGGGCTCGGTACGCCCTGCCCAGGAGTTCGACCGCGTGGGCGGTGGCTCGGGTCGCCGCCTTGAGCGACCGGTTGATCAGCGGCACGTAGTGGTCGGCGACGGTCGACGTGTCGACGAAGGCCGCGAGATCGCCGAGCAACTCGAACATGCGGATGCGGGGCTCCACTGCGAGGTGACGATCGAGGGAGACGAGCACGCTCACGTGGGCGTCCGTGGCGAGTTCGCTCGGTGCCCGCTCGGCCACGGCCTCGAGCGCCGCGAGGGCAGCGTCCCGGACATCTTCCGGGCCTGTGCTCTTGACGCCGGCTGCGATCCGCTGTTTCTCCCCGGCCTGGCTAGCAGACGCCAGCGCTTCGAGCACGAACGGGAGTCGATCGACGCCCTCGACCGGCTCCCGCTCGATGGCCGTCAGCGCCGCTACGAGCGCTTCGTCGTACTGGGTCTCCACCTCGCTATCCGGTATCTTCATGGCCTCGTCTTCGTCTCCGCCGCCGTAGTCGGTAAGTGACTGCAGTTCGTCCCATCGTAGGTTAAACGTACTGGAGGCGGAACGACCAGGCGTGCCCGCCGAAGGCGGCGTCTCGGGAGAAGCAGATCGGTCCCAGTGGGAGTGACGTTGCCCCGATCCCGTACGTCCGACTTTATATCAGTGCAGGAGACCGGACTCGTATGTCACGAGCACTGCGCCGTGAACTCCGCTCGATAGACGACCAGTTCTCTGAGCGCGACGGCGACGAGTTCGAGCCCGAGGAACTGGACGTGATCGTCGAGGGGATGGAGGCCTCGGAGCCCCGGACCCGAAGTTCGGCAGTTCGGCTCTTGGACACCACGGATGTCGACGCCACGACGCTCCCGATGGACCATCTCCAGCCGGTCCTGGTCGACCTCATTAAGCAGGGCATCGACGCTGATGATCGGCGTATCAAGCGCACGGCCGAGCGGGCCGCGCGAGTCCTGGCGAAGTACGGGCTGACCGATCCCGAGGCGATCGCTGACCTCACGCACCTTGGCGAGTCGATGCTTGCGGTATCCGATCCGCAGCTCCGGACCGGCGGCTCCGCGCTGCTCGGCCCGGTACTGATGGCCGACGACTACGAGCCCGGGGTGGACGAGGTCGACGCCATGACCCACCACGTCGTGATGACCGTACAACTCGTCGACGGGTTCAGGCAACAGATCGACCTGATCGTGCCGGCGCTGGTCGCGCTCGCGAACTTACCGGACGACCTTCTCGACCGCGTCCCGCCACAGCTCGACAGCGTGGATCTGACGCCGTTTCTGACGGCTTCCTACGGAAAGAGCCGGCGAGGCGTCGCGAGGCTCCTGCAGACGCTCGCGCCCACTGCCCCCGAGTTCGTAAAGAAGTATGTCCCCGACCTCACGACGCGGCTGGACGACGACGAACCGTTCGTCTCCGAGGCCGCCTCGATCGCTCTGACCACCCTCGCCGACCGGATCGGTCGTGCGGCGCTGGAGCCGGCGCTGATCTCGCTCCCCGACGTTCTCGAGGGCGACGACCAGGCCCGACGATCGGCGCTCCGCGTGGTCGCGGCGATGGCGGACACCGACCCCGGGATGCTCAAGCGCGTCCCCGTAGAGCGGATCGAGGCGATCGGTCGGGACCTCGATCCCGGGTCGGCCAGTCGGGAGCGGGCGTGGGCGATTCGAACACTGGGTGCGCACGCTGCCGAGGCCGGCGCGACCGGTGTCGTCGAACTGACGGTCGAACTCGCCTACGGCACCGTCGACGGCGCACCTGTCGACGACGCCATCGTGGCGATCACGCCGCTCCAGCGTGGCCTGCGGGACGCGGTCCTGGCAGCCCCCGCGACGGCGGCCTGTTCGGTCCCTGCCGACGCCGACTGGCCGCCAGCGGCCGATCTCGGTCCGGAACTCCCGCTTGGCCGCTTGAACAACACGATCGCCAACCTCGATCCGAACGGAACCAGGGCAGAGCTCGCCGAGGCAGTGTCCGAGGGCGACTCAGCGGACGGCCCCGGGGTAGACTCGGCGCTGCTGGGTTACTGGATCACCGGCTACGCCGTCCGCGGGGCGTTCCAGACCGAGCCGACGGTCCTCGACAACGTCGCGTCCATCGTCACGGACGGGGAGCAGCCTCTCCCCAGACGGCGACTACTCGCGGGCGCACTAACCGTCGTCCAGGTGCTTGAGGACCTCGACGAGTCGGCCAGCGATCGACTGGCATCTGTCGGGATGGCCCTCGAAGACGCGTCGGACGATTCGCTCGACCTGCTCGGACGGGCCCTGCGCGCGGAGGACGATTGATGTGATCGGGATCCGTATCCGCAGCCGATCCGGCACGGAGGCATCAAGACTGTGAGTTCGCTTCGAGTATGCGTCGTCGGTGATCTTCACCTTGGGATGGCGGCCCCTTCGGACACTGCGCTGCCCCCGCTCGACGAGGCTGGCGTAGACGTTCTCGTCTCCGTCGGCGACATCGTCGATGACAATCGAGACCACGCTGACGCCGCGGAAACGGGCCACCAGTACGAGGCAGCGGGCCGAGAGTGGTTCCAGACGGTGGCCACCGAGTATGACGTCCCGATCGTTGCGGTGCCTGGGAACCATGACCCGGTCGACTGCACGGAGCGGCTGGTGTCGGATGTCCCGAACGCGGTGTGCGCACACAAGTGCGTCGTTGATGGATCTGCGTTCGAGCAGGGTTCGCCCTTGTTTGAGCCCTTTGCGCTCGTCGCCATGGGCTGTGAGCGATTCAATCTGCGCGACGGCTTCACCTACGACATCGTGCCAGAGTTGAATCCGGCCAACAGCGATGCAACTGATGACCTCGACTATCGGGCCAGGCAGACGGCCGAGCGGATCGAATCAACGTTCGGACGGCTGCTCGCCGGTGACCTGTCCGTAGGCGAGGCCGCAACGGCGCTCGAGGTTCGCGACGCGCGTCGCGACGCGTTCGAGCGGTGCGTCGAGACCGTCACCCGACGGTACGAGCGGCTGGTAGGGCTGTTCGACGACGCGGCGGCCGCCCCGATCCTCGTGAGCCACGAGTCTCCGTTCTTCGTCGAGTTCGACTACCACCACCAGTGGGACGGCCCCGGCGAGCGGCTCCACAGGGGATCCCTCCCTCTCAAGCTAGCGATTCGGAGCGAGGCGCCGAACGCGGCGTTCTGTGGTCACATCCACAACGCGGGCCGGGACGCTGTCGAGACCGTCGACGGCTACTGCCAGGTTCTCAACCTCGGAGCCGGTGGTGTCGCGATCGTCGACCTGGATCGGGATGCAGGAATCATCGACATCAGACGCTCCGATGGCTCGGGCCCGTAGCTGCCCGTCCTGATGCTCCACGGACGCCCCTCCGGATTCAACCCCGGGATGATCCCTTCACTCGTGTCGACCACGCAAGCGTACTACGATAGAATAAAAAAGTGACGGCTGCCCCTGGTGAGACGCGGTGTTCTCCTTGGAGCGGCTGGTTGGTACCAGTATGTGAACTACGACGTCGTCCGTGCACGGCGGGAGAATCGCAAGGCCGGGGTTCCGAACTACACTCGAAGCGACTCCGGAAAGGGAAGGGATCCGGAACGTGGAGGGCTTCCGCTGCGCCGGCCCCGATCGACCGGCGACCACGTCAGGTGAAGCGCCGCTAATCACGCGCCCGATCCGAGTCATCGAGTCGGGCACGAGCCCGGTGTCGGCCGACGTGTCTCTCGAACGGGGATTCACGAACGGGCGGCCAAACCCGGATCTCGCCCGCGGACTCGATCGTGTCGAGTGACCGATTCGCCGATCGAACGTGAATGTGAGGTCTCGGGGACGTGATCCGGCGGGCACGAAAAACGGGCCGGTGAGGTAGGATCGTCGACGTTGCTCTTAGGCGTGTCGCCTTGACGTAGCTTGTGAGCCGATTTCCCCGCGATCGGCGCCGGGATGTGGGACGACGGGACCGATTCCCCAGTGTGAACCGTCCGGCCGTTTTATTATGATTCGGTCAGAGGACACGGGCAACGTGATCGAATTCGAGTGGAGCAATAACGGGGTTCGATACTGGCAGGCGCTGTGCGATCGGGTGTTCCCCTACGAGACACGGTGTGCGATCCTGGACGCAATCGCGACCGCCGACGGGCTAGTGATGACCAACACGGCGCTCGCGACACAGGTCTCGGAAACACTCGACCGCGAGGTCACGACCCAGACCCTGATCGGCCACCTCGAGGTTTTCGAGGAACTCGGGATCGTTGCGTTGCTTCCTCGGTGGGATCGCAACCGTGATTCGGTGATCAAGCGCGTTCCCTATCTCGAGGACTGGCTGGCAAACCAGGAGTACCAAGTGGGTGCCCCTGTCGCTCCGCTGTCGCTGGGCGCGAGACTGATGGTGGAATATCTCGGCTGGGAGTACCGGCCGGTGTCGCCGTCAGTCGATCCGATCCTGTCCCCCGGTGACGAGCGTTCGCTGTTGCCACTGAAGGGGCTGCTGTTCGCAAACCTGCTTACCGTCACGGGCCGGGTCCCGCTGGACGAGCGACTTGATTGTGATACACGCCTGCTCGACGCCGTCGGCGCGATGCCGACGATCGAACTCGAGGTGGGCAGCCTGGAGGCCCTCTCGGACACCGCGTACGATCAACTGGCCGCCCTCGACCTGGGGTTTGAGGTACCCGAGCGCGGCGAGGAACCGCCCGGCGACTATTGGCACAACATGGCGGTCGTCGGTCGGATCGCCGGGTTCGATTACGACGACCGGGAGCGGGTGCCGATCGGGAGGACCGTCGCACGGTTCTCCGAGTCCTGGATCGCCGCGCCCATGGAACTGTATCCCCGACAAAAGGCCGACGACCCGTCGCCCCCGGGGGTCGATCCCGAGGCGATCGACGGGCCGGACCCGGAGCTCGTCGCCCAGCGCATCCCCGAAGCGGCCGTCGACGCCAGAAAAACGGAGTTCCCGACCTACGGCTCGGCAGAGAGCTGGTCGCGGCTGGGCCAGGACGTCGCCTTCGGCGATGATATCGTGTTTGGGACGTTCGTCCGCCAGCGGATCACTCCCCGAGAGCGGTCGATCCAGTACGTCGAGGCCGACGGCCAAGGCCCTGAAGGCCAAGGTGGTGAGTGAGGATGGCGGACGACTGGGAGCACGACTGGGTCGAAGCGGCCTGGGAACAGGCTCTTGTCGAGGCGGGCGTCGATCGATCGGCCGCGAAGTCGATCACGGCTCGCCTCCAGTCCCAGCAGGCGCTGACTGCTGGCACGAACAGCGCCGACGAGGTCCGCCGGCACGTTACACGCGCGATCGAGGACCTCGACCTCGGTGCCTACGGCGTTCCTGACACGGAGCGCGAGGACGTAAAGGCAGAACTCGAGGCCACCCTGGAAGCCGGGTTCGACGGCGATCTCAAAGGTCCCGTCGCGCTTCGAGCGCCAAGCGGCGATCGGACCGCTCGCCCGGTCAATGCCACGGTCGATGTCGACCGCACGGACGACCGGCCGTCGGTCGCGACTGATGATCGCGACGCGGTCGAGGATGTGTGGCGTGAACGACTCGTCGAGGCGGGCGTCGATAAATCGACCGCGAAGTCGATCACGACTCGCCTCCAGTCCCAGCAGGCACTGACAGCCGGGGCGAACAGTGCCGACGAGGTCCGCCGGCACGTCATGCGCGCGATCGGGGAGCTCGATTTGACTGCCTACGGGATCGACGAGGACGTGGAATCGGCCGTTAAGGCTGACCTCGAACGAGCGCTCGACAACGGGCTCGACGGGGACCTGCGCGGCCCGGCTGCGGTCCGAACACCCTCTGAGACGCCGCAGTACCGACCGACGAACGCCACTGTCGAGGACGCTTCGGCAGCACCGGAGGGCGTCGACGAGCCGGGGCGCCCACCGACCGCGGACCTTGGGGCTGCACCGGCCGGTACTGGCGTCGCAAATCGGAGGCCATCCGAGGACGTGTCGGCCGACGAATCGGACGCCGACCCGAGTCCGGACGACGTCCAGCGGCTTCGCGAGGAACTCCGTCGGATCGCGGCGGACAACGACCTCACGAAGGCTGACGTCGAGACTACCGTCGACACAGTCGTCGGCGACCGATCGATCGCCGACCTCGAGGGCGCCCGGGAACAGTTGGCGACCGAACTCGAACGACTCGTCGAGGGGGGTGCGGTGACGGAGCGGGAACTCCGTACGGCAGTCGACTCGCTGTACGATGAGTGACGAGCGGTCGGCCGATGGCTCGATCCCAGTTGCCGAACACCCGTTACTCCGCGATGCCCAGCGGAACCTCGCGATCGGTCGGACCGACGCGCGTGCGGCGGCGCACTACGCGAGCAACACGCTCCTGCTTACGGTCTCTCCAGACGAGCTGGCGGAGATGACGGTCATGTACGCCCTCGTGTCGCGCGAGGAGTTCATGCATGGAGAGTGGAACGAGGCGCTCCTCAACGTGACCGCCCACCTGAAACAGCAGGCGGCGGATCAACTACTGTCAACGCTCGCGGGCCAGGCGGGGCTCCAGGCGCACGTCCGTGCGATGGTTGACGCGCTGCAAGTCGCTGCCGAGATCGATCGTGTTACCCATCCGTTCATCGAGGCCGTTGATCGGTTCCATATTATCTCAACGATCGCCGACGACGACGAGTACTACGAATCGGTCAGGCGAACCTTCGAGGCGGTCGCCGGCGAAAACGACGACGGGATTGACATCGATAGCCGGCTCCGCACCGAGATCGACCAACAGCGAGCGCTCGCACGCGGCGAGACGGGGATCGACGGCGCGGAATCGACCGTCCAAGGAGGTGGGGACCGAGCACGGACCGAGTACGTCAACCCGCTATACTACCACGCACTGACGGACATCGCGAAGACCGACTGGCGAGCCTCGTCGAGCATCGGCGAGACCAGATCCCCATCGTACACGCCCAGTGGGCGGCGGATCGCCGGGGCGGTGGCGAGGGCGGTCCTGGACGTTCCCTACCCGATCGCCCCGCTTGGGGCGTCCTCAACGGGTGAATTGTTCGATCTGGACCGAGTCGACCTCGATCCGGTCTCGATCGCCGACCTCGAGGACCGGGTCGCCGTCACGGACGACGCCTACGACCGGCACCTCGGCAGGTACGAATCGACGCTCACCACAGACGTCACTCCGGCGAGGTCCTGGCTGAGTGACCTATTCGTCAAGGTCACTCGTGCTCTCGAACGGATCGCAGCGGAGACGGCCGTCACCGACCTCGCCGGCCACGACCTCCGGACCCGCCTCGTGGAAGCGGTGTTCGACGTCGATCTCGCCGAGGTGACGACGATGCGGTCATGTCCGACGCCGTTGCTGGAGGTCCCACAACGCGCTCAACCGACCAGGGGAAGCCAGGACCTTTCGGCGGTCGATGACGACCCACTTGCCAAACTGCTCGTGGAGGCGTTCGAGGACCACGGCGCGTTCGCGACCGTCCTATACCACCCTTACGGGGACCGGGACCGACGGCGCACCCGGTACCAGTTCAATTACAATACGCTCGAATGGGAACTCGACCGGGAGCGCTACTCGCTCCCGCCCGGGGTGGAGACGTACCGGGAGCTCTGGCGACGGTACTTCTTTGCCGACGCGCTGGTGAATGAACTGTTGGCCCGTCGGGACGAATATCGCGAGCATCTCGTCGAACGGCTAGGCGAGGTCGTCGAGGGCCCATCGGAGTTCCACGCCGTTGTGACCGGTGACGACAGGCCGACGGGGAACGACGATGACGAATTCGTCCTGCTCGAAGACGACGCCCTGGTCGGCGCCGTCGATTCCACGGCCGGGGCGTTCGACCCGTTCGAGACCGCACAAGAGTACGTGACTGGCACGCTCCTGGCGACGCTCGAACGTGCCGGAATCGATCACACACCCATCGACGAGTTCGCTTTCTCGCGCGTCGAGTGTCCCCTCTGCTACATCCAGCGGGGCCCCTGTGGCAATGACGGCTGTGTCGAGGCGGCGTCGATAGGGACGATAAACGAGGCACTGCCGACCTACGTCGCGGCGATCATCGACGCGGAACGGCCAAACTGCGAGCGCCTCCGCGCCGACACCTAAACACACCTGCGGCTCCCCTGGCATAAAAAAGGCGACGGACTGCCGCCTGGTGACGTCACTCTCCCGGCGGTTCCGAGTCGACTCTGCCGTAATGGCGTGTACACGGACGCAGGAGCGAAGATTTTGGATAGTTGATAAAGCGAGAACGAAGCGGCAGGGACGACTGCACGAACACGGCGGACCGACGACAAACGGGACGCCTGGTCAGGGAGTCGGACCGAGAGTCGTCCGTGTGATCGGACGGCACGTGAGGTGAGTTCAGTGGCGGACTTCGAGACACACGTCCAGTACGGGACCGTCGGACACCTGTTCGTGAGTGTCGGTGCCGTCATCGCCGTTGGCCTCGGCGCCGCACCGACGATCCTGGTCGGGGTCGTGGTGGGCTATCTAGCGACACTCGCCGGCGCCGGCTTTCCAGATGTCGACCACCCCAGTAGCAAGCCGTACCTGCTCGCGCGGGTCTGGCTGCCGCGGATCATCGCCTCGGTCGTCGGTATCACGCTCGTCGCGCGACGCTCACTCGTGATCGACTTGATAGCGACAAGCCCACTGGTCGGCGCGCCATCGTTCACAGCCGGCGCGGTCTGTACAGCCATCATTATCGGGGTCTATCGGGCGACGCGCCGTGGGATCCCACTGTTACGCCCACCGCACCGGACCGTCACACACAACGTCGGGCTCGCCGTCGGTATTGCCGCCTTTCTCACGGCGACAGTCACGACCATTGGACTCGCGCTTGACGCCCCGACCGCCTACGGGAACGGTGTCGTCGTCGGCTCCTGTTTCGTGACGGGCGTCATCACGCATTTACTGGTCGATGGCGAACTCCCCGGCATCCCGTCGAGGCGGACGCTCAACGAGGACTAACTGCGATCCATCTCGCTCTTTTCTCCGCGATGCAAGGTTTGCTGAACCTGGCTCCGCCGGCCAAGGAGTGGCTACGACGGAAGCCAATTTCGACCCACGGGAATCCGATTAAATGAACCATCCCGGAGACCGTTCTCATCCTCCAGCGCTGGTCGGACAGGCGTACTCTAAGGACGGCGGCACAATACATGCCTACCACGGATATGGTCGGCTTGATCGATCAGGAATAGACGTCCGTTTCGATCCGTCGACGTAGCGTTTTGGCAATTCTCACAACCGGAGTTCTCTCAAAAAAGCTGACGTGTGCAGGGGCCGGTCAGTCAGGATCCAGAGCGGGCTGAACGAAGTCGCAGCTGATGCCTCCTCTTCACCAGCCAGACGGACGGGTTACGTCCGCTCCGACCGAGACGTGGGACTCCGCAAAGTGCATCGATCCGCGATTCCGCAACAAGGTGTGGAACGACGTCTTGGGCTCCTCTCGTAAGCGCGACGTCTTTCTCGCAGTGCGGGAACTCGCCGAGGAGCGGGCCTGTCTCGAGAAGACCGAGATCGCGACGAAGGCCCTCGCGTACCCGCACTTTCGGGACCGGGACAAGCTCCAGGGTGGCGATCTCGGCGACAACGGCGACCTCGAACCGTTGTGTGAACTCGGCGCCGTCATGCCCATCCCGAAGATCGCTCGCCCGAGCGTCGCGTATATCGTGCCGTTCCAGGAACTGTGCCAGTACCTAGTCGATCCGTACCACGCTCCGGACTCGGTGCGAGTTCGCCTCGCTATCGAGTACTACCTGCGACATCGGGGGCGGAACGGGGTAAGTGACGTCCGTAGCAAATGCGGGCGGGATCTCCCGATCGATCCCTTCGCGGTTGAACTCTACACGTACGTCCAGCTGGCGGAGCAATTGGACGTCGGGATCGACCGCGTCGAATACAGCGGCTTCCGTCCGGCGGCGATTGATCACGATCATGCCCGTGGATTCGAAATCGAAGGGACCCTCCACGGTGTGGAACCGGACGACGGGTCTGAGATCGACGATGCCGGGGTGAAGCGGGTCCTCGAGACGCTATTCGTCGAGTTCGTCGATCACGCCGCCCGGGGGAAGGACATCTTCCGGATCGGAATGTATCGCTGCGACGACGAGTCGGACACGGAACGTGCCGCCAGGCGGCGGGCGATCACCGATTCGGCGACCTTCGAGCAATACGATCGTCGCGGAGCTGCCGTGACCGTCTCCTGGCAGGTCGAGCCGGTCATCATGATCTGATCTCCCGGTGATCGACGCTGCGACCACAGGGGCGATCGATGCGGACATCGGTGAGTTTCTGCTTTCGGGCAACCATAGGGAGACGTTGGTGGCGCTTCTTACAGCAGTCGGACGCCTCAGTAATGCAGACTAGTGAGATGGGGATTCCGGGATCGTCCAGTGTCGACTCCAATCACGTGACCGGCATTCACTCGTGGGGAGCGACGGGAGGTATTCCCGCTACGAGGTGAGCCCGATCCGAGTCGGGGCCATTCCAGGGACACCGAATCGAGTCGCCCTGCTCCCGTTCTGCCGATCCACGGGGAGTCGTCGTGGGGTGACCGATCAACATTGACGTCGATCACCGACTAGAACTTGGATCGTCTCGGCACTCGCCAATCGACTGCGTTCGGCAGGATCCGAACGATCGGTCGCTGATGCGCCAAATTTCGAAGACTATAGAGGCCGCACTATCGAGTGGCGCCGCCACTGATGGCGGCAGACCAACGAGTCGACCCAGGCCCACCGACGTACCGACAGCCAACCAACAGCGACCATCCACGACCATGGGACAAACCGTTCAGCTTGAAGGCCAGGAGATTCCGATCGAGAGCGACATGACCGCAGCGGAACTCAAGAACGAGGCCAATGTCGACGACGACGCCGTCCTCACCTATCGGGACGAGGACGGCATTGAATCGCTCAACGACGACGACGTCGTCGCGGAGCACGTCGATGACGGCCAGGAGATCCAGGCACAGCCGCTCGCCGACGACGGGGTGTTCGGCGGGGGATGAACGTCGAGCGGGCCGTCAGCGAACTGACCGAACTCCGGGAGACGCTTGCCCAGCGACAGCAGGTCCAGGTCAGCTACGACCTTGCGACCCGAGGCGTCATCCGGATCGACGGCCTGGAGTTCCCGCCGGGCTGGGAGACGCCGGACGGCAGTCGGCGCGGCGCAGTGCTGCTGGATCTACCCGAGGAGTACCCGCGGTACCGGCCGCGCGTTTACATCTCCGAGTCGATGCGCCTCCGTGGGGATCGACCGCCGGTGATGGTCCCTGAACGCATCGACGGCGACGGTCGATGGGCACAGGTCGACGTCTTCTCCGCTGACGCCGAGTGGAACCCGGAAACAGACGACCTGCTGACCATCTTTGAGCGGCTCCAGCGGCGGCTTCGCTCCCAGGCCGCGACGGGACGGGACTCTGACGACGCCGTTGAGGACTGCTGACACATGACCGGCTTCCGGCCGGTGTACCGACTTACTACGACACCATGACCGAGGACGACTCAACTCAGCACGCACGAACGATCACGGACGAACAGCCAGCGGAAGACGAACTGGCCTTACAGGATGATCCGGCCGCCACCGACGCACCAGACGCCGCCGAAAGAAGCGAGGAAGACGACACCGAGGCCGCGGTCGTGACCTATCGGCTCGGCGCCGACGAGATCGCGGTGCCGGAAGGTACCGTCGCGGCTGACCTCAAGCGCGACCACGACGTTCCGGCGGAGGCCGTGTTGACCTTCCGGGACGAGGACGCCGGCGAAATAGTCGCACTCAACGACGAGGACGTCGTGACCGACCACGTCCCGCCCGGGACCGAACTGCAGTCCCAGCCCCTCTCGGGGTCGGAGGTGTTCGGACGAGCATGAACGTCGCGGACGTGATCGTCGAGATCGAGGAACTGAAAGCGGAGATTGGGAAGCGCCAGAGCGCGCGAATGAACTACGACCTCACCGAGGGCGTCGTCACGATCGAGCAGTTGACGCTGCCCGAAGGCTGGGAGAACAAGCACGGCACCCGCCACGCCGACATGCGGTTCGACCTCGACGAGACCTATCCCCGGAGCCAGCCGACCGTCTACATCAGCAGCGACATCCGGTACGAGGGAACGAGCCCACACGTACTGTACGCGCGTTCGTCGGCGCCGCCGGGATTCGTCAAGTACTGCATACACACGCTCTCGGACTGGGACCCGCAGGAACACGACCTCGTGACGATGTTCCGAATCCTGGAGGTCTCGCTGGAGAACCCGCACTCGGACAACCCGCTGGTGGAGGCCTGACATGACGGCTACAAGCGACATCGCAAGTGAGACCGTGTCCGACACTGTCACCGACGAGTACGAACTCGTGCTCACCGCGACCCAGGTCCGGCGGCTCCGGGAATGGTTGCTCCGAGACGACGGCATCGAGCGGTTCGCGTATGTCTACTGCACTCCTGAGGACGGCCGGCTGTTCGCCCGGGAGATCGATCCCGTCCCGGGCGAGGACTGCGAGGTCCAAGAGGAGGCCGCCGTCCGGCCGGCGCTCTCGGTCGAGCGTGAGCGGCTGGGATCGGCACTCGAGGACGGCCTCGTGCCGGTCATGCTGCACAGCCACCCGTTCAGTGACTACCCATCATTCAGCGGCCTCGACGACGACATCATGGAATCCTACCGTGAGTGGCTCGGCGGGCTCTATCCGGACACGCCGCTGTGTTTTGGCGTGCTCGGCCACCGCGGGATGGACACGGCCGTCTACATCGATCCCCAGCGCGAGACGCGGCGTCGCCTCCCTGTCGAGGTCGTCGGCGACTGGGCGCTGGAGGGCCCGCTGGACGCTCCCACTGCCCCGACGACGGCGACGGTCGACGAGGACCGCTACGACCGGTCGATCCGCGCGCTGACTGAACGCGGCCAGCAGCGGCTCGCCGACCGGACGATCGGGATCGTCGGCCTCGGCGGCCTCGGCTCGATCGTCGCGACACAGCTCGCCCGCCTCGGCGTCCGGCGGTTCGTCTTCTCCGACCCGGACCACGTCGAGCGGTCGAACCTGCCGCGGATCTACGGTGCGACCGAGGCAGACGTCGGCCGGCCGAAGGTCGAGGTCGTCAGTGAGCACGTGGTCCGTGCCAACCCCGAGGCGAGCGTCGACGCCTACGAGGCACGCGTTCAGGACGTTCCCAAGGACGCGCTCGCCGCGTGTGATGTCCTGATCGGTGCTGTCGACAGGCTGACCGCTCGCCTCTACTGTAACGAATTCGCCATTCGTCACCTGCGTCACTACGTCGACGCCGGCGTCTCGATTGAGACCACCGACGACGGGCATATCACCGAGGAGCGGGGACTCGTCCAGCTGGTCGCACCCGGCGTAACCGGCTGTCTGGACTGTCTCGGGCGGAACGACCCTGAGCGGCTCCGCCTCGAGTCAATGGACGAGGCGGAGATCGAGGCCGACATCGAGCGCGGGTACCTCGACGAGGACGTGCGGTCGCCCGAGCCCGCGATCACACCCCTGAACGCGCTCGCGGCGAACACGACCGTCCGGATGGTGACGAAACTCGTCACCGGCTACGAGGCGCCTGCCGACTACGTCCGGCTCGACGGGACCACCAACGAGATGGTCTCCGTCGGCACCCACCCCTCGAGGGAGTGTCTGACCTGCGGTACGGACGGGTGTCTCGGCGAGGGGACACAGCGCATCGACGAGGACACACTTGCGGAGGCGGAGTCGCTGGACCTCGACGTCGACCTCGAGGAACTGGCCGAGCAAGACGCGACGGCGACGCCGACCGAGATCACCGCCGATTCACTCCGGCCGGCTGCACCCCGTCCCGGGGACGATGCCGGTCCTGCCCCGGAGATCGACAGTCAATCCCAGTCTGTCGCCGGCGGATGGTATGGCACGGAGTCGCCACCTGCAGCGGAGGACCCCAGCGGCGATGATGCCGAAGCGCCCCTTGCATCCGCCAGCGGGGACACCATGCGAGACGACGATCGTTCGCGCAGCGATCTCTCGGGGAGCGCGCAGCTGTTGGCGGTTCTGCGGACGAACGCCTGTCCGATCGCGATCGGCTGTCTGGGTGTGCTGGCGCTCTGGCGGTATCTCCGCCGGTGACCCCCGCCGGGACGGGGATCTGGGGGCCGGTCGCTCCCGTCTCGCGGGCGGCTCGCTTCTCCTCCGCGTGGCAGTCGGCGCTGGTTAGTCATGCCACCGGCGGAGTCCGCAACGACTGCTCACATCCGTATAGGGTCGAGCTACTCTCTCATCGTGACGCCCGCTTCTGGAAGTCGGAGCACGGAAGCAATGATCGAGGCCTCAGATATCGGTACAGACAGACGACCTGGCAGTCTCGGACCGACACGGCGACCGGTGCCCTCGCCGGGAATGCGCCCCCCAGATGAATCTTACGTCGGGAACAGGGACTGGATTCCGACGATGTGGATGGAGTCGGTAGTCATGACTGCGATGGCGATCCAATCCGAACTCGAGACAGAACCGGAGGTCGACCCCAGCGACCTGGACGACGAGTCGATTGAAACGGCGGTCGTCGAATTACTTCAGGCGGCTGTCGGCGATGACATCGCCCGCGTCGATCGCCGGGGTGACCGGATCAAGCAGCTCATGGCGGCGATCATCGTCCGGCAGCAGGCCGACGGCGAGGTGTCGAGCCAGCTCCACGAAGAACTGGCGTCGATGCTCCGGGAGACGGTCCAGGAGAGCGAGGATGTTGGCGTTGGCGAGGTCGCGTTCGCGCTCTGGACCGAACTGGCGTACATCGCGGAGAAGGTTGCAGGTGACGAGGACGACGAGGACGAGACCGACGGCCCGCAGTCCGAGGAGGGTCCGGTGCCGGACCGGGACGATGGGTCTGACCAGCAAGATGACGATGACTCCAACTCCCTCCTCCTCACTGGCGACGAGTCCGAGGGCTCCGTCTCGGACCCGGCGTTCCAGTGACGGAGCAGGGCCGTCACCCTCCTCGTGTTCTGGTGGCTGTCCGGGTCGATACGTCATGACCAGCAGGAACAGCGACCCGTGTGTCCTCCGACTCGAGGGTATCCGATCAACCGGGACCGACGAGCGTCAGACTCGATCCGACTACCCGACCGGCATCCACCACAAAATGCATCGCCCCTTATAGCTTACGTTCGTTAGAACCCCGAATCAAGACCCACCGGTGGCCGGTCCTTCCTCACAAGCGAATGCGCGCTCGACGACAACTGCGTGATGGCGGATCCGGTACCGCTCCGGGCCGCCAGCAGTGTCAGTCGGGTGCGCGTTCGAATATACCATGAGCGAACGAAAGAACATCGTTATCTCGCTTGGCACCAGCGGATTTCGGACCGCGACGACGATCCACCGACTGGTACAGGAGTACGGGCTCGCCGATCAGTTCACCTTCGTCTCGATCGAGACGGCCGCGCTGAACGACGAGGAGATCCCGCCGAGCTTCGAGACGGTTGAACTCCGCCGCGACGACGCCGCCGAACAGCGCTTCGAGCAGTTGAAGGCGGAGGTGCCCTGGCTCGCCGACCGACTCGAACTCGCCAACCAGGGCGCGACCAGCACGCCGCCGATCGGACGGTTCCTGCTGGAGTACTACCACCAGCAGGTGTACGCGTCTGTCGAGCAGGTCCTCTCAGAGTTCGTCGACGCTCACGAAACCGACGAGCTGTCGACTTGGCTCGTGGGGGCGCTCTCGGGAGGGACGGCTGCGGGCATGCTGCCGCTGCTGAGCCCGATGGTCCGCCGGATCGTCGAGAGCTACGCAGACCGCCACGACATCGAGGCAGAGATCGTGGCCGCGGGCACGGTCTCGAAGTTCGAGCACCGCCACCAGCGGACCACGCTCGGGCCGACCCCCGAGACGTACGTCAACACTAACATCTCGCTCCAGCAGCTGACGACGCTGATCAACGTCCCCGACGAGACCGCACAGCGTCCGGATCCGTACCCGATCGAACTGCCGATGGACGCCGCTCCCAGCAGCAACGTGCTCGACGACGGGTTCGAGATCCGAGAACCGCCACTCGACGCAGTGGTCCTGCTGCCCGTCGACGAAGAGGAGATCGAAGCCGCCCCGCGGACCTCGGATGACGAGTTCTCGAACTACCGCGAGCACGTCAACTGGACGATCGCGACCGCGGTCCTGTCGATCACCCAAGCCACGGTCAAGATCGAGAACATCTTCACGCGGGGGTTCGAGGACCGCCTGCTGACCCTGGCGGCAGCCAGCGTTCGCGTCCCCGTGGAGGACGTGTACGACTACTTCCAGAGCCAGCAGGCGCTGACGGAGATCGACGGCGAGATCGCCGACCTCGAGGCCCGTGAGGCTGACCTCGAGGCGACGATCGCCGACCTTGACGACCTGATCGATGAGGAGGCCGACGTGACCCGGATCGACGTGGACAGCCTGAACGCCGACGCGCTCTCCGGGATCAGTCGCCCGGTCGCCGACGAACTTGACCGGATGCGGGAGACGGTTGCCGGACTGGATCTCACGGACACCTCTGCGGACGACCTCCGGACGTACGCTCAGCAGATCGCGGCCCAGATCGACCAGGGGGACGACGACTTCCCCCACGAGGCGATCGCGAAGCTGGTGTTCCACCGGCTGGTCAGTGACCAACTCAACGATCGGCTGGAGTCCCACGAGTTCGAGGCTACGGTCGAGGACTACTGGGCCAAGCACTCGGACGAACTGTCGGAGCACGCGCCCGGGCTTTCCGAGGCCGATCCCGACGAGAAGTACGAGCGGGGCATCGAGACCGTCCTGCAGAAGAAGCGCTCCCGGATCAAAACCGAACTGGAGAACACCAGCGCCGTGCGCGTCGGCACGCGTCGGGAGCTTCGTAAGAAGCTCGACCGGAAGAAGCGGCTCCTGGCCAAGTTCAACCACCTGTACAACGAGTTCACGGCGCTCCAGGACCTGGATGACACGCTCGACGAGCAGTTGCTCCCTGAGGTGCGGGTCGCACTCTGCCGGCAGCGTGACTCCCTGACGTCGACGCTGAACAACGTCCAGTCGGACCTCGAGGAACTGCGCGAGCACCGGTCGAACGTGGCGTCGACGGTGGAGACAGCCGAGACCCGGCTGACCGGCGACAGGTCCGGGCCGCTCCAGACGCTGCCGCTGAACACCGACTCCCTCGAGTCCGTCAGTACCCGGACGTTCGACGAGGCCGACCACCTCCAGGATCTCGTCGACGCCGACGTCGTCGACCGGGACGACCTGGTCGAAGCGCTCCAGGCGGCTATCGAGGGCCATCTGGACGAACCGTTGGAGGACTACATGCACCCCTCGCTCGACAACGTCGCGCAGGGGACGCTGTCGCTGCTGACCCACCGCGGGAACCAGCACGTCCTCTCAACGACGGCCACGACCGGCCAGACGCCGTCGTCGGCGATGCCAGCCCAGAACATCACCGACCGACTGGACGTCGCCAGCGTGGACGCGCCGTTCACCGTGACGCTGGTTGCGCTCTACGAGGACGTCTCCCTGGCGAATACCTCGGAACTGCGGCGCATCCACGAGCGCTGGGAGGAGGGGACCCTGAACGAGCTGTTCGGCCGGGACGTCCCCTTCGAGCGGAACATTGCGTATCCACAGCTGTTCGTCGATGGGGCGACCGGCAGCCCGAATCCCGATCAAGATGCTGCCCCCGAGGCTGGAGGTGATTGATCGTGCGGAATCGCACGAAGCTGACGGCGCTGGCCGTCACGGCTGCGCTGGTGTTCGCGATCGGCGTCGGAGCGGTCGGTGGCGCCGTCGGCCACACCGGATCGCCCGCCGTCGCCGACGACGGGCAGGCGTCCGCCGACGCGTTCACCGTCGAGACCGAGCGCAATCCCGATCCGGACTCCAATCTGGTCACCGTTCGGCTCGCGATCGAGCCGACAGAGGCGACGTTGACGGAGCTCGAGATCGTCGTCGAGCGCCGGGCGCAGTCCCTGGTCGTGCCGGACAGCTACACGACGACCATCTCGCCCAGTAACAACGCCGTCGAGGTCGATCACGCTGGGGGCAACGAGTTCACCGTCGACGAATTGGAGCCCGGCGAACAGGTCGTTATTGAGTTCCAGACGGTCACGACGGTCTCGGGCGATGAGGCGGTCGACGTCGCTGGGATCGACGTCTCCTACACGCGCCACGGACAGCGGCTCTCAACCGACCTCACCGCAACCGGGGACACGACCACCCCGACCACCGACACCAAGAGTGGAGGGGTCCCGCTTGTTCAGGTCAGCGGCGTCGGCGTGCTCGCGATCTTGCTCGGGCTCGCTGGCGGCGTCGTGATCGGCCGCTCCGGCGACGACGCTGCCGGCCGCCGCGAGGAGTGGGTAGAGGCAATCGAGGACATCGAGCCCCACGTCGACGACCCGATCGCGTCGTCGCGGCTTCAGCAGCTCCGCCGACGGCTGAGCGGCGGGAGTGACGATCTCTTCGATGACACCGACCCAGAGCTGGGGGACGGCGACGAACCGACCGGGTCGATCCTCGATCGCATCGCCTCCGTGTTCGGCCGGAGTGACGACGACTCGGAGGACGACGAGTTCGACATCGAGCTGTGACCTGCCAACTACTGGGGAGCACTTCTCCGCGCTCACACCGCCGCGACGGCGTCTCCGGCGCCGCGATCTGTTGTCGACGGGGCGCCCTGTGACGCCCCGTGACGACCGTCGCAACGCGACTCGCGCGGTGAATCGACCGATGAACACTACGTTATCCACGATGACGGGTGACAACGAGCTATGCGACCACGACTGGGTAGAATCGGCATGGAAAGACAGACTGCAGCAGGCGGGCATCGACGAGTCGACTGCAAGATGGATCAGCGCGCACCTGCAATCGACTCCGGCCCTCACGACCGGGAGCGTCTCGCGTCGCACGGCCCGGACCGCTATCCAGGCGGCGATCGACCGCGTGGCCCTCGCTCAATACGGCGTCGACGATCCCGAGGCGGTCCGGCGTGATCTCCGACGGGCGCTGGACGCGGGCCTGAACGGTGCGCTCGACGGTCCGGTTGCGATCCGTGCACCGTCGGCTGAGCGGCGGTATCACCCGAGAACTTGTCACGGAGCGGCCCAGATCGACGCCGGGGTCGACTGTCCAGACTGCGACGACTGTGACGGCGTGTCTGGCAAGGTCCGGGTTCGGTCCACCGGCAACGCGGCAGGGGAAGTCGACGCGGCGGCCATCGAGGCGGACGAAGTAATCGCCGGAAGTAACGGTGAGCTTCCGGTCGAAGGGAGCGGAATGCGCTCGGCCGTCGTCGACGCCATCCAACGTAACCTAGAGACGACCCTCGATTCCGAACGTATCACAAGGCCTGACCTCGTCGCCGCCGTCTCCGTCCTCACGGGAACGTTCGACGGGTCGGACGTCGATCCCCCGATCAGCAATCTCGTCGCGGAGTTCCAGCAACTTGTCGACCGGGGTGTCCGGCCGTCCGAACTCGTCGAGGCGATCGAACGCCTCGACTAATGCGGCCACCGACTGGAGATTGGTTACTGCACCTGCCAATCTCGCTCGTCTCGTTTTGCGGGTGATTACCGGAAAACGCCAACGGTGCTTCCGCGCAGTCGGAGCGAAGAATCGCGAGTTGCTGTCGCCTTAAAGATTGTAGGCGAGAATACCACGCCGTAAACTCACTACCAGCGTTCCAACACCGCGTTCGACGCATTCACTGATGATTGTGTCCGTGAGGAAGTGATAGAAGATACAGGACGTACTCGTCGGGGAATGCGACTGTAGCAATGTTCGTTATCCCGAGGCGGTTGACCTCGCCTGTGCCGTCGAACGGCCGGTCGCAGTACTCGATGCTGTTCTCGTGACTGAGGTGGAGGTCGGAGACGATGTGGGTCATCGGCCGACACTGTGAGCGGCCGGCCGAAAGTGGCTTCATCGTCCCCCAATGCGACGAAATCCTGTAGCGCGATCGGTGACGAACGGTCGTGGGCGAACGCTGGACTGCAGCGCCCGCCATCCCCCCTTCCCCCCGGTCGAGTGAAGCGCCACGACGCCCTTATTCGTGTGGCCGAGTACGATCGATTTCGCCGCCCGACATCGATCCGAATCGACGTCACCGCGGGGTGTCCGATTCCGGTCGTGCGAACTATCTTCGGTGCGCCCGACAAGCCCACAGAAACCGTGGTCAACGTTTCCCTCGTTACCGAGTCCCATCCCACCCTCGATCCGACGCGCAAGTATAAGGACCGCTGTCGCCTGGCTAGGCGGATCGCTGACCGCCTTGGGATCGACGAGGGGTGCCACGTCAGAGTGGATGCCGGCCCCTATGCGACGTACTATCGTGTGTACGAGATCAGGGAGCACGACGCACCGCTCGTGGTGCACGAGGAGCACCTCGATCGTCTTGGAATCGACGGAGAGCAAACGGTTCGACTCTCCACCACGATCCCTCAGGAGACACCCGAACAGGTCCGGGAGCGGGGTGGCCTCGCCGAGACGCTCGTCGACGACCAGACCTGCGAGGGCGTGCTCGTGACCGCCCCACACGGCGGTGCCGTCGAACGGGGAACGGACGCAATCGCCAGCCGCACGTACGACCGACTGGACGATGGGGGCGTCCGGGCGTCGCTCTGGTTGCTCCAGGGGTACAACCCGCCGGAGGGGAGCGCAGTGACGGCACACCGCCGGTGGCACGTCGGGGGGTTCGACCGAGCTGTTGACGGCTATCCCGGCCTGGCAACGCTCACCGGGCGCGCGTTCGACCTCGTTGTCGGCGTCCACCGGTCAGGCTACGAGTGGATTGAGGTCGGAGGTCGCATCGACGCGTCCGTGCGGGAACGGGTCGCTGACGAACTCCGGACGCGGGCCGGCAGGGAGGTCCGGACCGACCTCGATCGCCTTCATCTCCCCGGCACGAACCCGCGGATCTCGACGAACTTCCTCTCGAAGGGTGGCGACCGTGGGCTCCACGTCGAGTGCACGCCCGGAACATGTGATCGACACGTCGAGGAGGCCGCCGCGGCCCTCGCCGAGACCATTCGACGCGTCCTGGCGTGACCGAACCGATTCTTGTCAAACAGCGATCGGGGCTGTCAAGGACCCACGTCTTATTGGTCGCTCCTGACCGGTTCGTGCGCGATCAATACCGAACCGCCGGTCGACGGGCCCGTCACTCGCGAAGCGCCCGGAGCCGCTCGTCGATCGTCGGGTGAGCCTCGGCCAGTGCGTAACCGCCGTGGAAGACCTGGAACTTCCTCGAGAGGACGTCCTCTGCGGCGTCGAGGTCCTCCGTCGACACGAAGTTCGTGCCGGTCGACGAGACGAGCGCTCGCCCGTCGCGCTCGCGTTCGAGCGCCTGAAGGCGTTCGAGTGCGGACGCGAGCTGATCTGTGCCGACGCGAGTAGCGGCGTACTGGTCGGCCTCGAACTCGCGGTCATGGAAGTCGACGAGTTCGAAGAGCACGTCCTGGCCGACGAGCAGCGCCGATCCGACGACGCGCAGCCAGTACGAGAGTCGCGCGTCCCCGTGTTCGAAGTGCGCCTGTTCGTGCGCCACGATCGCCGCCTGTTGCTCCATCGTCGTCGCCTCCACCAGCGACTGCGAGAGGACGATTGCCCGCGTAGATCGGGTGTAGAGCGCGAACGAGGCCATGCTGTCGGTCCCGGTATACGTCCAGACCGGATAATCGGGGTCGAAGGCGACCGAGTCAAGCTGGTAGGACTCGTGGTTGGCCCGGACATCGTCGACGAACGTCCGGAACAGGTACAGCTGGTGGACGCTCCCGGCGGGGAGATACAGGATGATCGCGGACGCGACCAGCGGTGCGATCGAGAGGCCGATGTCGTTGGGGCCGCCCAGCGGCGTCCAGATCACGAGGAGGGCGGCGACCGCGACGCTACTCAGGAGGACGTTCCCCGCGACAACGAGGTCGGCCCCGACGCGGCTGTGGTCGCTTGCCGGATTCCGGGTGAAGTCGTAGTACCCGAGCTGGAGCCACTCAGCGTCGAGGGTCCGGTAGATCGAGACTCCAAGGGTGGCAACGAGCGCCGCTATGATAAGGTCGAAGGCCCACGCGAGCGGGAGCGGTCCGGGGGCGAGCACGATCAAGGCAGCGATGACAGCGGTGGGGAGCACCAGCACTGCCTGGGCGAACAGCGCCCGCCGCCCGAGCGGCGGGAATTGGATCCCGAAGGGGGCGCGCCGTCTGACGATGACTGGGAGGTCAATGATGCGCGTGAGCGCCCCGGTGGCGAGAAGACAGAGCACCGCCGTCCACCCGACGAGTAGCCGGAGGACGGTCCCGATATCGGCCACGACCGCGAACGGAGCGGAGCCAAGCAGCGCGAGCAGCAGCAGGTACAGCAGCCAGGCGGGATTGTAACTGGCGTAGGTCGCGGCGCGCTGTCGGTCGGCCACCAGCGGGTCCGGTGCCCGGTAGACCACGAGCGCCAGCTGATAGACCCGCAGCCCCGCCACGATAGCAACGCCGGTCAGCCACATCAACACTAGCGGGACGGCGAAGAGGGCGAGTACGGTGGGTCTGGTTGGATCGCTCAGGAAGGCGGCCAGATCGAGTCCGATCACGAACTCCGCGTAGACGCGAGCCGCGAGCAGGAGGACGAAGACCTGCACCGGGAACAGAAACACCCAGACCTGGAGGCCTTGGGGCGCCGAGATCTGCTGTCGGATTCTGTACCCGTTCCGCTCCCGTGCCGGTTCAAGTGACCAGTCGTAGCGCAGCCAGTGCTGGCCCGAGGTCCAGTACGCGGTGTTGCCTTCCCGGACGAGGTCGTAACCCTCGTCCAGTCGGGCCAGCCGATCCTGCACCGCTCGCGGGACGAGTTTGTAGACCGCCTCGCTCTCCCTGATCAGTGCGCTTGGCTGTCCGTCCGGGCCGTCGCGGGCGCCGAGCGCCGGTGTGTCCTCTTCCGGGGTCCATCCCGAGCGCAGCGTCGTCTGTCGTTCCGTCGTAGTCGGCCGACACGCTTCGAGCGTGTCATTCCCACCGAGCCAGACGACGGCACCGCGGACGACCGCCCGGATCCCGGCCAGCGGGTGCTGGAGCCAATCGATGACCCCGGACGGTCCCGGGAGGCCGGTCCGGGGGCACGGCACGACCGGCAGCGGGCGCGTCGGCAGGTGCTGGAGCCGCCAGATCCGGCCATCGGACTTGTCTCCGTCCAGTATCTCCAGGGCCGCCCCGAGGTCGTCGACCGCCACCTTTCCATCGACAGTGTCGTAATCCGTACGGAAGTCGCGCGTCTCGTGGTTGTCGGCCACCAGCAACGCCGTGTTCCCGCCGAACGGGGCCCCGAAGAGGTGGTATGCCGCGTCGCGGAGCGGACGATGATGGGACAGCCGAGACTGGGCGTGAGCGACCGCCGCCCGGAGTTGCGCTTCGGACAGGCGATCAAACGCCGCCTCTGTGACCGCTATCGCCTGTCGACGACCCAGAACGCCTGCAAGCGGGCGGACGCACACGCCTGGATCGTCCACGACGATAACCGGCGGGAGCGGCCGGTCAGTCTCCAACGTGACGTCGATCGCGGTCCCGCGGCGGCGCAGTCGCCAGGTTCCGACGCTGGCGACGACGGCCGACGCTGCGGTCGCTCCCATGCCGATCGCCAGCGGGACCAGCCCCAGGCCGAGGAGGACGACCGAGAGCGTCCACTTTGGACCGGAAACCCCAGTCCAGACCGCCGCCAGCAGCGACTGTGCTGCCTCCGTCGACGACCAACTCGAATCATAAAGATCTGGAAGTAGCCACTCGGCACCGGCGACGAGACCATCCGGGAGGACTGTCCCACCGCCGACTGCCGCAGTGACGAGCGCGATCGCCACGACGCCGAAGAGGGTCGCGGTCACGCTCGCCACGGCGACCGTTCCGCGGACGAGCCCCCGAATCCATCCGCTCGTGAGACCGTTTGCACCTACGTCTTCGAGTGCATCGAGGCGATGGCGGAACCGATCGGCCCTCGAGAGATGACTGGTCACGAGCGCCAGCGCGACGACCCCGACGACGACCGCCGTCGCGCTGCGAGTAAGCACGGCGAGATTCTCGACCTCGGCGCCCGGAGCGGTCGTGAGGCTATCGTCACTTAGAATGACGTCGTCGAGCGTGATGAGGAACTCGCCGCCGGCGCCCACGAGTCCGTACACGAGGATGGCGATCCACAGCGACATGGTGACCCACATGACGGTCTTCAGCCAGTACAAGGCTGGACGGCCGCCGTTGACGTTCGCGTAGGGAATCACGTCCATCAACAGCACCTGCGTCAGGAAGATTGCGACGAACAACGCCACCCCGATTCCGAACAGTGGCTGGTCGACCGGGAGGAGATCAATTGCAAACCTGAGTACGTCGGCTCCGACCGCAACGGCCGTCACGAGCGTCGGCGGTCGGAGTTCGATCGTGTCGGACGATCGCGCGCCCGAAACTGGTTCGCGCATCGATGGGCCGTACAGCCCAGCAAGTACCAGCCCCCCGAACAGCCACGTCTGGTCACCGGTCAAGAGGGACCAGGCGGTGCTCAGGACGACGAGATAAACGAGAAACCGTAGTCGGTCCGGTACTGATCGAACGACCCGAACCCGGTGGTCTCCGTCACCTTCACCTGACTCGATCGCGGCGCGTTCGGTGTAGAGACCGACGGCCCGCTGGCGAATCCAGTCCCCGTCCTCGGACCGGTCGAACGCCGCGTCGAGTGCAGAGCGAAGCGTCTCCTCATCCCCGTCGAACAGCCAGACGCGCTCGAACGTGTCCATCCTCTCGTTCCCCTGGGTCCTCGAGCGGCGGTACTGACCGCCGGCAGCCGTCTCGGATAGCCGGTACTGTCACACCGGTATCAAAAAAATGTTGAGGGTCCGGAAATCGCCCTCCGTGACGTGTCCCCGCTCCGGTGTCAAGCGAGCACTTCTATACCCGTGATCGCCGGGGACAGTTTCCGAAATGTGAAGCAATCCGTCTCCCGTTTCATTCCAAACGGCGCTGGTTGATCTAGGAACAACGGGCACGCGTATCAAGAACTAAGCCCTCGATCTGAGAAGGTCCACGCATGTCGACCGCGCGAGGGGGATCCGACTCGCCCGACACCGATCGATCGGGAGAGCGGAGATCTACGATCGGCGCGTTCTTCCGCGCGACCTACGACTGTGACGCGCTCCCACGGGCGGTCGTTCGGGAACTCACCCAGCGAGCGGGACACAACCCTGTCGGGCAGGATGGTGAGCGACGCTGGCGGATCGATCACTCGTTTGGCCTCTACCAGATCCACGTGACCTACGACCTGAGTGCGGGCACGGTGACGGTCTTGCGGAGGATCCATCTTCTAGTCCGATTCGCGATCGCGCTCCTGGTCGCTGCGGTGGGGTTCGGAATCGTCCTCGAGTGGCGGATCGGGCTGAACGGTGGGCTGCTCGGCGGCGTAATCCTCGCCTTACTACTGTCCGATCTCGCGACTGTCCCGTCCCTGGAGTCGGCGACGCTCCGCTCGTTTGGCCTCGCTCCCGGTTACTACCTGGTACTGGGGGCGATGCTGGCCGCGGCCGCGGCGTCGCCGGACGTTCAGTGGTGGTTCACCGGCGGCCTGGGAGTTGTGATCGGCCTGCTGCTAGCGGTCCAGTACGCTCGCGGGGCGTCATTTCCGCTCCTCTCGTTCCCGACCCCAGACCGTGCACCGGCCCAGCTCCGGATCGTACTCGTTGGGTTCGCCGTCCCGATCACCGTCATCTTGCTTCTCACGCCGGTTACTGCGCTGTGGGCGCTCGTTCCAGGCACCCTGGCGTTCGTGCTCTCGATCGGTGGCTGTGCGTACGCGACGGTCCTCCTCGGGTTCGCCTGTCGTCTGCAGATCAAGGACCTGGAGCGGAGCGAGTTCGCGGTGTTTCCTTCTGACGCCGAACGCTACCTGTTTCTGCTTACGTACCTGGCCCTGAACTTGCTGCTGGTGCGGGAACTCCTGTGGGGAGTCAACCTGGTGAGCGCCGCAGTCCTCGACGTAGCCGTCCTCGACGGCTACGAACTCGCCGGTGCCGCGACGGACCTCGTCGATATCGTCCGGAGACAGATCGGGGTCGCCGTCACGATTGGTGGCCGGACGATCGATCCAGTGTCGGGGATCGCCGTCGCAGCGCCGTTCGCGCCGCTCATCGCGGTGGTCGGCTGCTGGTGCGTGTTCGTCGGTCACGCGATCAGTTCCCGGCTGCGAACGGGTGCAGCCCGTGAATTCGTCTGGACCGCTCCCGACGGCACGGCCGTTCCAGTCCGGGTCGTCGAGGATGATCAGCCGTACGCCGGCGTCAAGGGACGGGTCTTCGGATTCCAGCCATACGTCGTCGTCTCGTCACCGATCGTCGACACGTTCGACGAGGCCGAACGCGACGCGGTGCTCGCACACGAACTCTATCACCTGCGGAACCGCGATCCCGTCGTCAACGCGGTCGCGACCGCGACGGCTCTGTTCCTGTTCGGTGGCCGGAACGCGTTTCTCGTCTTCTACGAGTATCCCCGAATCGAGCGCGAGGCCGACTCGTTCGCTGTCGAGTTGACGAGTGCGCGAGCGGTACGCGACGCCCTCGAACGGATCTGGGACTGGCAGGCCCGATCGACGATCGCCGGTCGACGTCAAGGAACCGGTCCTCATCCGGCGGCGACGGCCGCCAGCAACGGCAAGCGGCGGACTCGGTGGATCGAGCGGCTTCCGGGCGGGACACGGCTCCACACCTGGATCAGTGACGCCGGCCGGGACCTCGGAGCGTTCTACCGGCTATTCTACGGCGACGTTCTGCTTGGGAACGCGCACCCGGCGCTCTCCGAGCGGATTGAACAGCTCCGTCATGAGGAGGCCGCGGGACCGGTGGATTCAGAGTGAGCGACGAGGCGCAAGGATGTCCATCGATCCATCCACGGTAGACTCGAGTGCTGGAGCCGTAAGCGGGAGTTTTTTCTACCGATAGGAGTATCATAGGGGCACATGTCACCACCGACGGCAGGGGACGACGGGGAGATCCCCTGGGCGTACGTCGCTCCCGCCACGGTCCAGGAGGAGGAGCCACAGATCTCGGTGCCAGACGAGATCGTCGAAGCTGGGATCGTTACACCCGGCGAGTCGGCCGTCTGGTCTTACGAAGACACGACGGGCGTGCTCATCGTCTCGAACCAGGAACTGGAGATGGACGCGTACGTGCGGATCGGCGAGATGACGGTCCAGCAGCACCAGAACGTTGTCCGCTTCCCCGCTCCGATTCAGGTAAACCCACAACTGGTCCGGGACCAGATCCTCCAACAGCACGTTCACGACGACGCGATCGTCGAACCGGGCGAACGGTACCACTTCGTCTACCGGATGGACGGCATGGCGAGCGGGGAGACGCGGTCGTGCTATCTCTTCACCGATCAGCAGGTCATCGAACACCTCCCGGATCCGACGGACTGGAGCAAAACGTTCGCCGAGGTCCCGCACTTCTACTGAGCGGCCCCCGCCGGCGCCGCGATAAGTGTTGCCCCGGTCTATTCTCGCGTGGGATCGACGTCACCTTTCCCAGCGTCGATCGGGAAGGCACGACCGGTCGACCGGGCGGGCGGTCGGCACCTGATCATGACTGAACGCGACACACCGTCACCGGAGCGCATCGAACGGGTCGTGGAATCGATCACGAGTGAGGCGGCGTGGGTCCGGGAACCGTCGGCGCTCTCGCCGGCGGAGGCCGTCGCAACCGCGGCGTCCGATTCGACGGACCGGGCAGAACTGTTCTTCACGCACAGGTGTACGCAGGCCCGACTCGAACTCGTGGCACCCTCGAGAACGTCGGACGGGGTCTGTGATCTGCTCGTTCGACAACCCCTTGATCCAGGACTCCGGGCCACGGACGGCGACTTTCTGGCGGAACTCGAACGGGCACACGCGACGATCGCACGTCGGAACGCACATGAGTTCACAGAGCCGGTCGAGGATCAATCGATGCTCCTCCGCGCGACCGTCCCCCGGCGATTCGAACCGGACGAGGTAGACGCGTTGCTCGCCAGCATCGGCATGACGGTCGCTCAAGTCGACGACCTCCACGAGCGGATTCGCCGTCCCGTCGAACAGATCGTCTCCGAGACCGAGCATCCGTCGCGATCGTGACCGCTGCGGGGGCTGCCGTCGGTTGATGCGTCGCTAGTGCCGCTTGATCAGATGCGTGGCGTCCGGAATTCTTGTGCGGCTGCCTCGACGGCGCTTCCGTCCTCACCGTGCCCACCGTTGGCCACGTCGATGGATCCACGAATCGGACTGCTCCGTTCGCGGAGGTCGTCTCCAAGCGATTCGAGGCTCTCCCGGTTCCCGCTGAGGTACTCCTCGACCGCGGTCGCTGTCTCGTCGTATTCGCCCGTCAGGTCGGAGAGCTGCGAGACGCACTGGTCGGGATCAGCGTACCGCTCGGCCAGTTCGTCGACGTTGTACCGGAGATTCGGATTGGCCGACGCGATCGGACCGGTCCAGGGAGCCGACCCGCCGTCGCCCGTCGATGCTGGTCGATTACTCGTGTCGTCCGACGGGCTGGTGCGCGACTGATCACGGTCATGACCGGTTTCCGTGTCGAGCGCCGTTAGCCGGTCCCCCGCTTCGCGGTGATCGATGTCGGAAGTGTGAGTGAGCACATCGTGACTGAAGGATCGGAAAACAAATGAACAAATTTAGAGTGTATAGATAGAATATATGGAATTATATCTAGGAAGAATTGCTGTATATTGAGGGTGGATGGATCCTACGTCACGTCGGACTCCCAAAATATTTATATATAGTCACACAACGGCTGCGATCAGACGGCTGAGAAGGGCTGGATCGGGGAGGCAGGACGGCGCTTACCGGGATTTCGTCGTGGACCGACGGGTCGCCAGGTATCGATCCACGATCCGTTGACGGCTCTTCACGGGTTGCAGCGGATCAAGGCGGCCCCACCCTGCAGTGGATCCACATCATTTGGATGCTCTATACCGTATAGCTATATTCTCTACCTACTCGGGATACAGCTACTGACTCTGGCAAACCAAGCGATGACTCCAACCGGAAGCGAACTCATGACATCCAGAGCCTCCTGTAGTTTCGACTGGATCGTCACTGCCATCTCCTAGAACTGGTCACACAGGTGCCCGAGTTCGCTGTACAGCTCCTCTAGGGGGACGTCGACCTCGCTTCCCTCGAGGTCGCGCTGCCGCTGGAAGTCCTTCATCACTGGATGTACCAGCTATGGTCGCTCTGAATAGACCGACCGATTAACGACAAAGGGTATTGGTGATCGAAAATTATCTATCCTGTTCGCTGCCGCCAATCTGTTGAAGTTTCCACTGGGCGGCCATCCCCTCGTCACCAACCTGCTCGATGCGCTCGTCGATGTCGGGATGGACGTCAGTGGCTGCGAACCCACCGTACAGAAAGCCGAATACCCGCTGAGGAAGCGACTCCCGCTGGACGTTGTTCGCACTCGAGTTGAGCGACGGAGCAAAGGCCAAGGTGTCGAACGAGCGGGTCGAAAGGGATTGATCCCGCAACGTCCCCAACGCACCGACGAGTGCCTCTGGACTCGTCCGGTCAGCGGCATACTTGTCTGCCTGGATCTCCCGGGTTCGATAATCGAACAGGCTGTACAGGACGTTCTTCCCCACCAGAAGGACCGGAGAGAGGAGCGCGATGAGGATAGAAAGTCGGGCATCGCCACGCTCGAGATGGGCCTCCTCGTGTCTCAGGATCGCCTTGAGTTCCGACTGGTCCAGGTCATCAGCGCGATACTGGTCCACGAGTCCCCGCGTCACCACGATCCGGTTGTCACGAGGGAATGCGATCGCCATCGCACCGATCGTATCTGTCTCTAGAACCCGGATCTCTGCCGCAAAATCATCGAACGCGGGATCGTCGAGACGGGTTTCCGTCGACCGCATGGTCTCGAATAGTTGCAGAACGCTGCGGAGTTGATAACACGTGCCGGCGACGAAATAGCCTGGCCCGATCGCCCCGAGAACGAGCAAGAGGAGCAGCGGGCCGTCCACGAACTGGGTCACCCACTGGATCGTATCGATCCAGGACCAGATCATCCACACGACTACCCCGGCCCCACCGAGAACACACGACGAGGCAACGATCAGCACAAGGAGATTGTCTGTCGACCGGCCCGTCGAGACAAACTCACGTCTGATGGCTCGATCGACAAGAATGCCGTACGCGTTGGCATAGAATCCGAGAAGGCAGAGGACGACCATGATCGTTATCAGGGATCCAGTGAGAGAGAAGGTGGACATCATCTGTAGCAGCTTGATGCTGTTCATAATCGTCAAGAAGATAGCATGACCAATGGTCGCGATACCGACGATGCCGAGATAGAGGAAGGCAAGCGCCGGGACCCGGCGAAAGCCCGTTTTGAGCGTATCGATCACCGCCGCTAGCATCCGTTCGAACGATCGAGGAGCGACCAGATACAGGCCGTAATAGAGGATGGCGTACACCGCTGGGAGCCCGAGAAGGTACGTACCTATAGCCACCATGGCCTGTGTGAAGACCAAGCCTCCGAGTAAATCCTGCTGAGTACCGAACCGTTCGTCGTAGTGATTGAGGAGTGGGCTTTCCTCGAGTCCCGGCTGATACGCTTCGATCGCCTCGAACCCGACTATGAGGGCCCCCAGAAGCACCAACAGAGCGGGAATCGTGACGAAAAGATCGGTCCGTCCCGTCACACTGCTCCCGAGCACCAAATCACTAACCCAGAAAAGCCCGGCGAGGAGCGCGCCAACGGCTGCCACCGATCGAAACGGGACCGTCACCCGCTCGTGAATCACGTACTCACCGTCGCCAGGGGCGACCTCCCAGCGATACGTCGATTTCAGGACCCCGGACCATGCCGTGCGCTCCCGGCCCAACTCCTCATCGGATCCAGTGTACTCTCTCAAGTTCCGCTCGACGTCTCGAGGTGTGACGCCGGCCGCGTGGTACTCTCGGGTTCCGATCGGATACTCCGGAACGAGCTCCCGAACCCGATCGAGCATCTATGGTTTCTCCCTCCGGTCGTCACGTTCGGTTCGGAGCGCTTCTGGATCCCGGACCACCGTACGGAAGTCATACGAGACCGGCACAGCCGATCCGGTCTCGGTTTCCGTCTCGGATTCCTGTGGTTCAAGGTCCGACGGCGCGATCACGAAGACCCTCGGCCCTTCGTCGAGGACGCCCTGGACGTCCTTCGTCACGATGTCGGTCCGCGAAAGGTGGTCGTGGTATTCGAAGTTCTCCCCGTATCGAAAGCGTCTGTGATCGCGTTCGGACAGGACGAACGTATCGACCGGGTCTGATTGCGGAGCATCGATCGAGTACGTGACCTCGATAGGCGTTATCTCGCCGAAGACCATCGTGTAGAACTGTCCCGGTGGAATTTCGATCTCGTCCGACGTCTCCATCCAGATGGCTTCATCTCGCGAATCGCGATACCACGTCGCGGCGTCAACACACCCACTCATCCCCGCCGACATGGCCGTCGCGCCCTGAAGCAACCGTCTCCGACCACAGGAGAGCCCGTCCATTGTCGTTGGATCGGCTAAGACAACGACAGATTATTAACATTTCTCTGGCCGATCCGAAATCAGTTGGTGATCGTTTAGAGAACGGGTGATTTCGAGCGCTTGGGACGGGCGTTGGCGGGGAAGCACTCTCATAATGGGTGTTAGTTATTATTATACCGACGTCGATTGGGCTGATCTACACTTGAGTATCCATCGGGCCAGGATTCAGCGTTGTAACTGGGGCCAGCATTCTTAACCAACGAAATGAATAGTCAGGGGGTGATTGTTGGTTAACTACTCAGACATCAGTTTCGAGAACGTCGATGAGTTCCTCTGCCGTCCGACTGATCCGTCCGAGACGCTCGCGAACGATCTCGGGATCATCCGACACCCATGCAGCTAGATAGAATGCCGATCCGCTAGTGTCGAGTCCACAGTACCGTCCGATAACATAAGCAACGGCTTCGGCCTCGAGCTCCCGTTTCGACCGCTCGGTATCGTCATCGATGTTGAAGTGGAGCAGCGCGTGTGCGTATTCGTGGATCAGCGTACGGGCGAGATCGGCGGTGTTCTCCCGATCCCGGACCTCAACGCGCGGCTGCATATCGATGAGGCTGCGCTGCTTGCAGATACCCTTCACCTCACCGTGCGTCCACTCCGCTTCCGGAACGATCCGAACCGTCACGCCGAGCTCATCCGCGACGTCAGTGAGTCGGTTGATGAGGTCGTCGGCGTCCCCGGTTGCTTCAGTCTCGAGTTCAGGGAGTGGTTCGCCTTCGGTCTGGGAAATGTCGAACACCGGCGTGGGCTTGAACCCGACCAGTCCCTCCGACCACTCCTCTGGTGGCGTCTCGTCGTACTCACAGTCACTGTCTTTGTGGTAACTCGGCGAGTTCTCACACTCCGGACACTGCTTCGTGATGATCGGCGCCCAGATCCAGATGGCCGACTCGCCTTCTTGGACGTACCGATCGAACTCCTCCTGCCAGGTTTGGTAGCCTGCAACCCGAGTCACCTCGGGACACTGCTGTTTGATCAGGAGCGTGTTTCGGTAGGAGTAGTTGTGAAGGCGACTCTGGGCGTCGAGCCACTCTTGGAACTCGTCGCTGGCCTGCGCGTCGTCGACGCCGGCGATGAGGTCGTCGATCCATTGTTCGATGGTACTGTTCATCTCGTCGGATCGTGTGTCGGTCTGGTTGAATGAGATCGACGAGTCGCTGGTCGTAGCCATGATATCACTAACTCGCGTTCACGGTGACTGCGGCAGTTCAGAATGCGCCGCACCCCTCTGGGGTGCACAAACAACTCGGCTCGAGCGCCACTGGCGTTCGTGGTTTTTGTTTATGACGCTGATTGAACGAGTTGCTTGAGAATTGGTAGCTCTCTCAGCGAATTTTTGAGCCAGAAAATGCGCCTAAGTACCATGATTAGCTCTCCTGTATCGTGATGTGACTCGAGAATGGTCTTTCGTTTCTAGTCTATCTACCACAGATGTCTGTTACAGATGTCTGTAATAGGTATCCAACAAGACAGAGTGGGCATAGCGATCGACCATCGTATGTTAGAATAGGGACTTATCGCGATGGAACGCGACTACCGCGACCCGCATACGACGCTAACGGATTGGTGATGTGGATGCACTCGAGCACATTGATTACGATACTCTCGAGGCGATCCTCCAGACGGTACGGCTCAGACCACTCGAGCCCCATCCACGTAGGCCCAGTAACGCGCTCGGTATTCGTCCATGGAACAGGTCCGCGACCAGGCGCACTGTTCGGCTCCGTTTCGCCCTCTGGTAATGGCCCACCGACAATCCCGTCTTTGCTGTAACTCGATTGCTTGTAGCCGTCGATGATCCGTCCGAAGTTCGCCGTCGGACTTTCGCCCATCTCGCGTCGCGCTAGCGCGATCAACGCAGCCTCGATGGCTTTCCGCTCTTGCTTGTCTTCTGCCGCTGGTGGAACTGCATACGAGACCTCGAGCGCAGGCCCGTATCGATCGCGGACGGCCCAGAGACACGGCGCAGCCGTGTGGGGATCTCGGTATGGCATTTCGTCGGCGTACACCCCGCGAGCAAGCGCACCAACCCGCCCACGTGTACTTCGGCCGGTTTCACCGATATACTCGAGTCCATCACGGCGCCGATGTCGAACGCGATAGAGCCCAGGCGCACTCGAGATGGTCTCCAGATCGCCATCTGCTCGATCGAGCGACAGCCACGGCGACCACTCGAGGCCAAACCAATCAGCGTCGTAAAACCCGGTCTCGTTCATGTCCGCTCGTTGTACCATCCAAGTCGCTCACCAATCATTAGGCCCTCGACTGGGAGCTCTATAGAAACCGCTGTCTCGTCGAGCAGCGGCAGCAGTTCCTCGTAGTACGCTTTGCCAGCGTGAAAGACAAGCGTCGTATCTGCCTCGAGTAATCCGGCTGTATCTAACTCATCGAACGTTTCGGTCGCCCACGCTCGTTTCTCGCCTACCCGAGCTCCCGTGAGCGTCTCGTCGTACGGTTCGATCGGCGGCCCATCCGGCTCGAGCAGCTGGTGCTTTGCCGACAACACATACCAGTCGTCGTGGTGCTGTTCACAGTATTGCCTGGCCTTACTGAACAGCGACGAAGGCGAGTAGAGTTCACCTGGCGAAGCAGGTTCCTCGAGCTTGGTTTTCGTACAACTCACAAGACCGATTTCTCTCATGGATTTCTCTACTGACAGGTTCCACTTCAATTCCTCGCACCTAGAATATACACCAATTCGGAAAGACCTAATTCCAGATCAAGCCGAAGAGCTCGCATTCAGTCATATTTTTGAATATTCATACACACTAGATGGTATGACCAATATCGATAGACGGCGGGCGGAAGTTGCAGAAGCAATCGCCGGACTCGGATACGACGGAATCATTCGATTTGACGAATCCGAACCCGAATACGAGTTCCTCATCGCAGCAACCGAAGAGTTCGAGAGTACGAAACACCTGGCGTTGCTCACGATCCTCGCAACGACTCAGGATTATCAACTCAACGGGGATGCACAGCGGTTCTGGGAGACGTTAGAAGAGACCCTGCAGAACTGGGACACTCTTGATTCCGAATCGACGGTCAACGAGGTTCTGGCTGAGTTCATGGAACAACCGGTGAATGCCCGCCTTCGCGATCAGAAACAGGATCGGTTGGTTCGCATGATCGACAATGGATTCGGCGAGTGGTTCCTTACCCAGTACCCTGAGGTCGATCCATATCGAGTCTGGGAGGAGATCGCAGAGGCGCTTGAAACGACGATGGACAAAAAGACGGTCGTGCTTGCGGTCAAGGCCTACGACGAGTTCAATCTCATCGTCAACGGCGAGTATCTTGATCTCCCAACAGATGTGCCGATCCCCTGTGACCTGCAGGTAAAGCGAGTTGCTCGAGCAGCGGGCATTGTCGAAGACGAATCGACGGGAATCGTCATGGATGCGTGGGCAGATGTGATGGACCAGGTGAATGCGATCCTCGAGCGGCCAGTCTCGATGTTCCGCGTCGATAGTATCGTCTGGCAGGCCGGACAAATAATCTCGGACCATAACGACCAGAAGAACCCGAGTCAGCAGGCCCTTCGCACTCACTTCAAAAATACGGGGCTCTCGGAGGAGCAAGCACAGCGACTCGCGAGAGAATTCACCATTACTCTATCCGCCTAATTACCGACGTACAATTCCTACAACCTCGTACATCAAATCGACATGAAGACAGTCAATCTACGGTGGATTCTCAGCGGTATTGAGATCACCGAACGTACCCTGATCATACGCGCGCCGCCAGAGTTTCAAGACCGCTCGAGCGACCAATCGAGGTTCTTCGACCTGAATACACGATTGAGCTGCTGTCTCTGATGGTGCATCTGGTGGCTGATGAAAATGCTTCTTGGCCGAGTGGGGATTCGGATGCTTATCGAATCGCCAGTTTCTCCCATCCGAATCAGTATAATGAAAGCGATATGCCCCGGACGTGTACCAAGTAATATCGATTCGACACCACTCAGCGTCACCAATTCCATCTGCAAATCGAATCCGGAGTTCCTGCGGATCAAGGACACTGTCGAATTGCGCTTGTTCTATGAGCGGCTCTTCTTCGATGACAATGTCCCGAATCCGCTGCATGGTCATAACATCTGGGACGCCCAGATCAGTAGAACGCTCTGCTGACGGAATCCCAACGGAATCGTCGCCCGTCATCGATTAGGCCGAAAGATCGCTGGATTCGCCGGCAAAGGATCCGTACGTAGTGTCGCTCCCATCAGCTCGTATGCTACTGTCGTCACGCTCATGATCCGGATCGAAGTCGTACAACGAGAGCGCAGCTTGAGCGAGTTTCAAATTCTCCTCGAGTGATTTCCATCTCGAAATGGCGGTCCATCCCTCCCCGTCGTCCGCCTCGAGCTCTAAGGCGAGATCATCGGGATCGGTGACGTCGTACTCCTCTTGGTAGGCGTTGATCTTCCCCTTCAGGTCGCGAATCCCATCGACGAGTTCTGCTTTCGTCAGTTCGGCATGTAAGTCTTGAATGCGATTCATCGCAATCGTTTCTCGAGATCGTTTGTACCGAATTCCTTGTCCAGTATCGTCAGTTTCGGCGACTCCAGCATCAGCGAGCGTATTCAGGTGCTTGCGAGCACTTGGTTCACTCACTCGAGCCCGTTCTGCAATCGCTTTTGCGTACTGGTGTGAGGTCGTTGCTAACAGAACCTCTTTGACGCGCTCAAACGGCGTTGTCTCTGTTTTCCATTCCTCGACCACGGACTCGTTCACATCGCCGTCCCACAGATGATTCGACATGGTTCTCACTCATTCTATGGGGTAGAGATAAAAATAGCTTTCTAGCAAATAACTATATTTCCACCGTTGGGTCTGAGTTGTCCTCGAGGTCGCTCAAAATTCGTCACGAGTAGAGTTCTCGAAACAATGCTACACGCTTCATCAGCACATCGGACACGAAATTCTGGCGTTGGAGATTGCGAACGACCACGTTCACCTGTTCGTGCAAACAGACCCGAAGTACAGTCCGGCTGACATCGCTCGTCAGTTGGCACCGTCTAGTTAGCGCAGTTTGAGAAGTGAGCAGGTCGTAGAGTTTGGTTGGAACTATGCTCGCAGACCTGCTCAGCGAGTGCTACGCGGCGGAATTTGATGAATCTTGGGAGCGTGAGCGGACGGCAACACCCGTCAGGGTGTTTGCCGTCCGTCTCCACGCGACCGGTTGTTCTCTCCGTGAGACACAAGCAATTCTTCGCTTGATTGGCGTAGAACGCTCTCATCAAGCAATCTGGAACTGGGTACATCGGCTGGCTGACAGCGTGCCAGACCCGCCGACGGCGCAGCCGTCGCGGGT
>NZ_RAPO01000011.1 GCF_003610195.1 Halopiger aswanensis
TCGGTAGGGTTCTTCCGTTTTTGGAAGTCGATCCAGTTTTCGGCCCATCTCATCAGGGCGATAGGACAACTCTTCTGAGGTCATATCTATTCTTTAGAGTGAACTCCCATCAAATCTGTGTCTGTTCCGAAATAAGGAGGCGCTTTCCCGTCAAATATAGGTGGGAATTAATATACTACGAATTTGACGATAGTCGTATGTACGATCTTACAGCTTTCCAGCGAGATCTATTGTACGTGATCGCCGGTCAGGACGAACCACATGGACTCGCAATCAAAGACGAACTCGAGGAGTACTACGAGAAAGAAATCCATCACGGCCGACTCTACCCTAATCTCGATACTGTCGTCGACAAAGGCCTCGTCGAGAAGGGAGAACTCGATCAGCGGACAAACTACTACACCATCACCGCTCGTGGCCAGCGTGAACTCGAGGCCCGTCGAGAGTGGGAAGAGCAGTACGTTGGCGAACTGCTCTCAGCAGCGGAATAGTCACGTGTCAGTTGCGGAAGTAGGAGTAGAGGGGTATCGTCTTAACCAACAACCGCTCGAGTCTTCGTCTTCTGTTGGTTAATAGTATCACAACGGTTTCGATGGGGTGCCGTTATCGGCTGGACAGCCTGTTGCTGGAACTGACAACGGACGAGGTCCAGTAGTTTCAGTTTCACTGTGGTTGGATCGCTTATATACAGCACCGCGGACAAACCAACGGTAGAGGGGGAACTACACTACCACCCTGTCGCAGTCACACGCTCTTCCCCTCACACCAGTAGCTTCAACGTATGTCCACGACAAATTCGCCATCGCTCGGTACCTGTCCGTTCTGCCACGCCGAGATCACATCCAGCGACGTGATCCTCGAGTACGAGACAGTGACCGGACCGACAGTATACGCTGAGTGCCCCGAATGCCGCGACGTCGTGACCCCGGAGTGACTACCCTATGCTGTTTGTAGGTGTGAACTGGCTACTGGATCTGGTGAGCCGGAATGAAGTGGTGTATGAGTGCCGGCACTGCGGCACCACCGTCGACAGCGATACCGAAACCTGTCCTGTATGCGGCGCAGACGCGATCGTCCAGCATCAGATTCCCTGACCTCATGCCAGAACACTACGAGCAAATATTGGAGATTGTAGCGGAGAATCCTGGAAGCACTGTCGACGATATTGAGGACTTGGCAGCGGATCACAGCATCGCCGATACCGGTATCCAGGGACTCCTCGCAGAGGAGTCAGTAACGACGATATTCTTGAGTTTGACAACCGGTACTGGGTGATGCGGACAGGAAAGTATCGGTACAACCAATACGATCACTCGGAAACGTGACGTTCCTGAATGGCCAGCGATGTATTTTCGGATGGAGTCAGTCGTGGTCGATCTTGTTTTCGGAGTCGTTCTCGAGTTCTGCATTGATTTCCAGACCGTGAGGTTCCTCTAGGCCTATCGAGAGTAGGAAATCACGTGTCAGTCGTGAACGTCGAAACATCGAGCTATTTTCTTAACCAACAGAGCCTCACATCTCTGCCCTTTGTTGGTTAAAACCTGCGTCTAATTCGGGATGACGCCAGTTATGGGGGCTTACAGCCCTTTATAACCAAGATAACAAACACGATGGCATCTAAACTACCTATAATATGGACGACCTCACTGGGTTCCTACGTGACGCGCTGTACGTAATCGCTGGTGCTGACCGACCATCCGGACAGGACATTAAGGAAGAGATGGAACAGTACTATAGTAGCGAGATCAATCACGGGCGGTTGTATCCGAACCTCGATACTCTCGTCAACAAGGGACTCGTCGACAAAGGCCAGCTCGATAGGCGAACGAATTACTATACTATTACAGACGAGGGCGAACAGGCCATTGCGAACCGTCTTGAGTGGGAATCGAGCTATCTCGACGAGCGGCTGTGAGATACTCTCTCGAGTCAGAAGCGCTACCGACTGGACGGCTGACTCGAGTTCGCCAGGTGAGAATCTAGTTTCTGGCCTTGTTGAAGCCTTCAGTCGGTGATAAGTTACAGAACCCGTGCTGAATACAGAGGATGAGCGCAGCACGACGACTTCGTTTGTTTCACGCCGAAAGCAGTGAACCAGCCACTCACTACACGTGCGAGTGTATCGATCTCGTGTCGGAGAAAGTATATACCAGAACGTCAGAAAATCATTCTATATGCCGTCTCGTCGAACCGCTCTCTCCCTTCTTGGCACCGCTGGGATTGGTGCCATCGCAGGATGCTCCTCGCTTGGTCAACAGGTGGGATATGTTCAACTCAAGTCAATAGAGGTCGAGTACAGTGAAGAGAACAAGCGACACTCGAAAAGCCTACTCAGGGTTTCGCTGAGCGAACCAGCAGGAGCAGAGAAACCACAGGTGGACTGGCTTGATGAAGAGTGGAGCGACCACTTTGAGACACCACATGAGCCAGTTGTCTCTGAATCGCTCGATGAAGCGATACAACGAGCGTATGACGAAGTACGTTACGTCATCGGCGTATGCAGTCCCTCAGGAAGTGATGAGGGGTGTCGAAACGCAGACACGAGTCGAGACGATTTCAACCGTGTGCAAGTCCACGACCGAGTCACCGCCTCATACAGGGATTCTCATATTTCTATACAGGACGTAGATGGGAAGTGGGAATTCGAAAAACTTGAGTGATAGACTTATGGTCTGTACCGAGCGATCTCCACTTTCACAAATCGGACCTGATCTTGTGGGACATTCGCACCCTGTATTCAGCACACACCATATATTACCGGCTAAAGGTTTCAACAGAGCCTCGTTTCTGTATGGTGATCGATCCCCTTCTGGTTGACTTCGTGCGCGTTCGAGAAGGAGAAAGTCCCTAGCGCACTCGAGTTCCGCGCCTCGCTGTCGTTCGAGAGAGCGAAGCTCTCGTGATGACGAAAGCGCTTTTCGCCTTTCGAACCCCGCTCCTCACAGGTTGCGATCCTTTCGTCGGTGAGGGTTCCTCGAATCCGCTAGCTCCTTTCAGTCCTATTTAGGTGGGAAGACGACCGGCTACAGGGGGTCGGTGGTCAACTACAGAGGGTATATCACACCATCCTCGCAAGTGAAGTGATGGACTAGATTTTTGTATCGAGTCTGACACTGCAGCCTGCGACGCTCTGGAGACCAGCGTCGCCAGATATGATCAGTCATGCTGTGAAGGCTCCTCGAGATTGGACTCCGCTTCGAGGCAGCTTTTGAGCCCTCCCTCGAGAATGTAAGTACGAATCCGGGCCCAACGTTGGCGATGCCCTCGAGCAATTACGATCGTCGCGACGATCTCCTCGTCACCGTCGCGCTGACCGATTTCTCAGTCCACTACGAACAGGTCGATCCCGAACTCGCCAAACGAGCCTGGCAGCTGGCGGCCGACTGACTCCTCGAGCACGATGTTGACTCGAAGGACGCAATCAATAGCCTATTCAATGAGCTCCGGCGTTAGCAGGTATTCCAGCCACCAGATTTATTCTAAATTGGAATCAAATACGGATGTGGCGAGGGGGACTACCTACTGGATCTCGGTAGGAGGCCCAGACCAACGACAGGGACCTCGCCGCAGATGATCGGGGAGTTCATCCCACGATCGACACACCACCTACCACCATTCGGCCCCCGGATGGAGACATCCCCTTATCATCATTCCACTCGAAACAGAACGATCAGTAGGCCACTGGTGTGAGGATGAGTGATCGTAACTTGCCAATCCTCGATCCGAGGTCCATCATTGAACTCGAGATCACCAAGTAGCAGCCCTAATAGTTATTAGATTGGGAGAAATGCACCACCAGACTTATCTGGATGTGCTCATGAGTGACAATCGGCGAGGGATGGGGGACTGTCGTTGCCTACGTGCGTTCATGATTAACATTCCCTCGCCAGCCAACGGAGACACACATACGTGTTTCCGTTGCCCTTCCGCAACAATCCGGTCACCACAGCGGCGCACCGATCCCTCCGACCGGTGCTTCACCAATAGGTCGTAGCTGGTTATACTTCACAGGATAGTTCCAGCATTGTTGACTCGTTTGAGCTGGTAACGTCGTTACATTTGCCGCCGTGATCGTGACCAAGATAGGTTATCGGAATCCATCACAAGAGTTCCGTGCAGCTGTCGATAAACGTCGCCAACTCCCGTGCTGCCTCACGTTCGAGTGAGACAGCGACGCCTTCGTCCTTGCTTTCTCGAAAGTGGATGAGAACGCCATGTTCGTGCAGTTCCACTGATGCTTGGGCCGCGCCTATTTTTGGATACTCCTCTTCACGAACAATTGGTTCGATCGTTCGTGCACGGTCGATCAGCTGTGGAAGTACGTCATGGAGTTCTTTTGTCGCGATATCGTCCCGGAGATACAATGCTTGCCAGTCATCGGCAGTATAACTGAATGCTGATCGAAATGTATTGCCGGCGCGGTCGTGGATCAACCGGACAAGGTCCTGATATTCGGGTTTGACCATACAGGGTGTTTTAATTCTCCATGTTTGGCTTTTGTCTCCTCTGATTCTAATTGACTCGTGAGAGTGTTGACGCGCTCGAGTTTTAGCATACCAAATATCTTGGCCAGTATACCTATAGCTAGCGTTGACCAACTGGTGAACTGACGAGGGGGAGTGGGGACATCTGTCGCTGCCCGACAGTCCTTTGGCCCGAAGACAGGTCCTCCTCGTCACTGTTCCAACGTTCCGATCGTTGGGGGCACCCACAACCACCGGCCCATCCCGTCGGTGGTCTCAATAGCCATCACGGCTATCCTTCAACCTCGTCGTTCTGAGCCATTACTGCATTGTCAACGTCGGTAGACATCCGCTTGTCTTCGGGCGAGTCGGCGTCCATATATGATCCATTCTGCTGCAGTACTACAGGATCACACGTATTCACTTGTTTGTTAGTAGAACTAAAGATGTAGCAGGTATATGTGTATCCTATGTCAGAGGATTCTAAACTTAAGAAAACCTGTGTCTATGGTTTTGGCATCCTCATGTTGTTGGGAGGTCTTGGCGGCATGTTCGAAGGAGGATTAGGGTTGCTTGGCGGGCCAATTCTTGTCGTCACATCTCTACTTCTAATTCCCAAAACTCGCCCACTCATCACAGATGCTATTGATTCAGCTGGTGGCCCTGACCTTAGTACATTAGGGCGCGGTGCATTCATCGGACTCCTCATTGTCGGATTTGTTGTTGGCGGGGCACTACTTCCGGCAGCCGATTCACCGGAAACAGCAGGAGTGGATACACCACCATCACCTTCTAATTCGACGGATTCTCCTGATTCTACATCTGAACCAGCATCTAGCAATCCTGACTCTACATCAGACTCGTCGACAGACGAATCAACGGATTCACCAGGGTCGTCACCGGCCGATTCATCAGGTACATCCTCAAGAGATAGCTCGGATTCATCTTCTGAGGGTCCCACAGATGACTCTTCAGATGATACCACGAGTGAGTATCCAGACAACTCTACGTCTGACTCTTCTGATCCATCTACAGATAGCGGCCAGACGACCTCGTGGACGGTTACAGTTCTATCTGTAACAGATGGAGACACGATGGACGTGCGGATGCCTGATGGCAGCACAGATACAATCCGTTTGCTGGGCGTCGATACACCTGAGACTAGTGCTGGGAACACGGACCCAACAGAATGGGAAGGTATCCCAGATAACGCGGACGGACGAGAGTGGTTAGAGCAATGGGGTGGTGAAGCCAGCGAGTATGCAGAAGACCGTCTTGCTAGCGAAGAGATATACATCGAGGTGGATGAGGAGTCCGACCGACGTGGTACGTATGACCGCCTACTCGTGTATGCGTATCAGTCTGAGTCTTCGTCAACATCGTTCAACCTCAGACTCATCGAGAATGGATATGCACGGATGTATGATAGCCAATTCTCACAGCGCTCAACCCACCAATCGGCAGAATCCGAAGCACAAAACAACAATGTAGGCGTCTGGGATTACTCCGACTCCTCAAGCACACCATCTGACGACGGCGGCAGTCAAAACGGTGACATCGTAGTATCAACTATCCACGCTGATGCAAATGGCAACGACCACGAGAACCTAAATGAAGAATACATCGAATTAACGAACGAGGGAAGCTCGTCTGTGGATATGACTGGCTGGACAATATCTGATGATGCGGACCACACGTACCACATCCCATCTGGGTTCACACTCGATGCAGGCGAATCTGTGATTATCTACAGCGGGAGTGGATCAGATACCGACACAGAGCTATATTGGGGCTCCGGGAGCGCAATATGGAACAATAGTGGTGATACCATTATCGTGACGAACGCTGACGGCGAGACGGTCATCAACCGGGAATACTAATCCTAAGTCATCAATATACTCTATCTCCTCGCCTTCTGTGTTTTGCCGACGACCGGCCCGCGGACGAGATCAAGGGAGCGGATACCATGCTTACAGCCCTGGATGCCCAGCACTTCAGCACAGGGGCCGCGACTGGGGTATACATTTACAGGACGGATATCGCAGCCGGCGAGGGACCGAAACAGTGCTCACGAGTGAGGGCTACGGTGACTCGGTGGAGTTCGTGGACGGCTTCCGGTTCATCGAGGACTTAGTCCTGGTGACGGCTGACGTTACTTGGCCTCGAGATCACGAGCATCGAGTTCGCCAGCGAGATACTGTTCGCCGTTTCGCGTGATGTCGTAGACGCCGTTGCCGAGATGAACGAGCAGCCCATACTCGACGAGCGTTTTACAGCGGTCATTGATATGCTGTCTCGAGAATCGAACACGGTCACTGTCGGCCATTTTCTTCGGTGTATCGGGGCCAGCTTCGGATAGATGCTCGAGAATTCGATCGTCAGCGCGTGACATCCAGTCGGCGTCAAAGCGCATACTCAACTCTGATTGCGCTGCGATCATCCTACACCCGGAAAGTCAACTATAGAGTCGGTACGATGCTATAGTTGACTCCAAATCACTTAACACCCTGTAATCAGAAGTGTTAGGCAGTCCATGAGTTCCGCTCCGACAGGACACGGGTCCTCGACTGATCTCGTTGTCGAACTCGTCGAGACGCTCGAGGCAGCTGGCCTTGATCGTGATGAGTACCGGCTCTACGATTACGTCGATGTTGAAGCGCTCGAACAGTTGCTCACCGATTCAAATTCGGATATCGAAGTTCGTGTCACTGTGGCCGGCGTTCAAATTGCTGTGACGCCAACCGGCGTCGATGTTCTACAAGATGGTTCTGCCAGCACATCGGAGTAGACGTCTGTATCTACCACCGGTGGGGCTCCTCTCAGCCATCTCGTGGCGATCCTGATCCACTTTCGCTCTGTTTAGTCCAGTACGAGGTCGTCATCCCAACGATAGTCACCGAGGAACTTCGGTTCGGGAGATTACCTCGTACGATGACGTGCACGGTCGCGGGGCAGCTACCGTGCTCGAGCGAAGTGAGACATTTGAGACATGGACGGTTGACCTCGACACCGAGTTCCCGCTCGATGACGGCGAGAACGACGCTGTCTCCTTCCGGATCTCAGTCACCTCCTATAGGTTCAAGTAGAACCGAGTTGATGGTAATGCTGATTCTCGAGTGTCGTTCGATACGCTCTATCGATGTCTCGGCCCGACAGATGGACGTATCTCCCCGGAACTCGAGATCCTCTTACCCAACCAAACCACTCGCATAATTGTGCTTCAGTAAGGAAATTTGCCAAGTACGTTGCTCGGCTATGTCGGAAGTGATGTGGGTTCACTGGTTTCTCGATCTTCGCCCGGTCCTGAGTACGAGCGAGGATTTTGAGCCGAATATACTGGTAACTGATTTGTTCATTTGGAGTTCCCTGATTCATATCGACTTTGCACCATAAGAAGGCGGTCGTGACTGGGTTTGGGTGTACAGTTAACCACTGCTCGAGATACGATGCTGATTCAACCAGCAGCAGCCGTCGGGAACCCGTTTTTCCATCTACGATAACGTATTTTTGTTCGCCACTGTTCTCAATATCATCCACACGTAAATCGATCAATTCCCCGATTCGAGCGCCAGTTTCCCAGAGAAGAGCGATGAATGCACGATCACGTTCATTGGTAGCAGACTCGATCAGGGCTTCAACATCGTGTGGCGTCAGTAGATTTTGTGGGAGTAATCGAGGGTGCGTTTGGCGATGCTTTTGAATCCATGCTGTCTCTGGTGGTTCTTCACCGTCATGCATCCAGGTCCAAAACTGCTTAATCACCTGTTTGTAATCTGTTATCGTTGACTCAGTTATATTACGTGTGTAGATCCATGCGACAAGTTCTTCGATATCTTCTTTTTCGAGATCGGGAAACGGCGTTGCTTCCGTGTGTTCGGCGATGATCTTGAGATGGGCCATTAATTTCTGGCGTCGAGCAGCACTGATTCCTGAAAGAAGCAGATGGCGGTAGAACGCTTGAATGAGTTTTTTATTGGTTGCATCAATAGTGGGCGACTCAGTAATGTACTCGAGTGTTCGAGTCGCCTGCTTTTCGAAATCTGCGGTAGGCATACTGGGAGTATACGCTATGAGCAGAGATAGCGTACGTGTTAGTTGTAACGGCCTTGCTGAGAAACATAACGAGTGAGTAGCGTGAGGGAGGATGGATGCTCTCCCGAAATCCCAGTTTCTCCAGTTTGTCGAACGTACTATGGTGTTGGCTCGCCGTGCAGTAGCTCGATTCTCAAGGTTGTGAAACGGAACGCAACGTCCATCTCGGTATTGACCGGCGACAAGGAATATCTCACAATTTCAGCCTGTTTGAGTAGCACAGCCAATCTTTTGGGATGTGGCTCATTTCACCCACAGTAATTAAACATCCAGCACGAGTGAATGAAATTCTAAGTACTGATGCAAATAATCTGGGATCAGCATGGTACTAGCCGACATAGACCGATATGATCAATCGAGAAATGCACAGATAGATGGACGAGCGATAATCCTCGGTGCAAGCATGGCTGGTCTTGCTGCTGCGAAAGTAGTTTCTGACGTGTTCGACGAGGTCGCTGTCATTGAGCGTGATCCGTTACCTGATGTACCTGCGACTCGGGATGGTGCGCCACAGACCAGTCATCCTCACGTTCTGTTAGAGGCTGGCCGAACGACACTGGAGGACTTCTTCCCCGGCTTCAGTGAAGATGTCATCCGCAGCGGCGGCTTGATGGTTGATGCCGCAACGGAGATGGAGTACTATGAGAACGGCGGTTTCTTTGCTGATGGGCCGAACCACCTCCCGATGCTCTGTGCCAGTAGGGCACTCTTTGAACACGTGGTTCGCCAACACGTGCGAGAGCTTCCAAACGTCGAACTGCTCGACAACTGTCGATTCTACGATTATCTCTACACGTCGGAAAACGGGGTGACCGGTGTGCGGTACCGCGATGGAACCGGGAACAAAAAGACGCTCTCCGCGGCTCTCGTTGTCGATGCAACCGGCCGAACCAGCCGAACGCCTGACTGGCTCGACGAGAACGGATTTGAAGCACCGGACGTCGAAGAGGTGTCTATCAACGTGACGTATAGTACGATTCGTCTTGATCGCCCGTCGGACAACCGAACAGTACTGTTCGTTCCTCCATCCCCGCCGAGAAAACGGGGCGTTGCTGCGATTCCGATTGAGGACGGTCAGTGGGAGTTTATCCTCCAGGGGATCCACGGTGACGACGCCCCGACTGACTGTCCGGCGTTCATCGAGTTCGCAAACAGTATCCCGGTGGATGAGGCTGGGCAGCTGCCGAGAGAACGTGACTGGGTCTCCGACGAGATCCATCACTATCCGTTCCCGTCGAGCATTCGACGCCGGTACGACGAACTCGAGGAATTCCCTGACGGGCTCGTTGTGACGGGAGATGCAATCGCCAGTTTCAATCCGGTATACGGACAGGGGATGTCGGTTGGCTCTTTAGATGCACTCTTGTTACACCATCTACTCGCGGAGACCGGACTTGATGAGTTCGCCCTCACGTACTTCTCCCGCACCGCTGCCGTGATCCAACAAGCGTGGCAGATAGCTGTAGTTGCAGATTTTGCATTTCCAATGACAACCGGACCGAAACCCCTAGGAACTGATCTTCTCAACTGGTATATAAACCGATTGATACGGAGCGCCCACGCGGATGGGGAACTCATGGATGCGTTCTATCGCGTGTTCAGACTAGAGAAGTCTGCCACCAGCCTGTTTCGTCCTGGTGTCGTACGACGTGTCCTACAACCGTAGCTCGGTCGCCCTATCGGTACGCTCAACTGAACGCTATGAGGTCGTCGAACTGGCTGCGGAAGACAACACCCTGTATCTCGCACACTTCACTTTCGTTTCTTCCACGTCGAAAGCAGTGAATTCGCCGTTCGCTACAGGTGCAAACTGAACACTTCAACTCCCGAAAGCACTTACCGTTGTACTAGAAGCCGGATTCGTGAACCGGCGAACACTTCCCTCGAGTGAATCATCGCGTTTCTCGACGGGGCTGTGAGATAATCTCCGGGACGCTGGTGGCGGCGCGGCATTGACCGTCTGCCGGCCAGTCTGTCAGACGTCGACCGCTTCGATCTCGCGGGCCATCGCCACGGCTCCGAACTCTTTTGTATCGTCTTCGCTGTGCTCGATCTCGCGGAACTCGACTCGCGATCGGTTCCAAGAGCCGCCAGCGACTTCCTCGGCCGCGACCAGTCCTTCGGGGTCGGGCAGGTCGAGGCGGTTGACCGCGTCGTCGTCCGCCTCGACGGCGTAACGCAGGCTGCCGCCGTCGACGTCGTCATCGACCGAACTCGGCAGGTGAAGCGGCCGCCGAATGGAGACCGGTAACTCCGTACCGTCGTCCAGATGTAGCACGATCTTCTCGCCGTCTTGCTTGTCGAGCAGTACCTCCGCTATCTTGTCTGGATCCTGTGAGTTGGACGTCATCGTACTCGTACGAGGTCGTGAGGTCGGTCACTCGATGAGACTCGCTGCTGCGTGGGACCGTCAGTCATCCGTGTCAATCTCTCCCTGGCCGACGTCCTCCATGCTGTCGACAGCGAAGATGACTTCGCCGTCGAGCGTGCACTGCTTGCAGCCCGTACAGTCGAACCCTTGGTCGTAAATCTCGTTGTACGGGAGTTCGCGGCGGTCGTGGTATTCCCAGACGTCTTGGTCCGTCCAGTGGACGATCGGGTTGATGTGAGTGATCTCCTCTTTCTCCTCGAAGAAGTCGAGGTTGCTACGCCAGTCGTAGCTCTCTTCCCCCTCGTCATCCTGCCCTTCGGTGATGCGGTACCCGGTGATCCAGCCGTCGTGCCCGTCGACCATCCGCTCGATCGGTTTTGACTTGAGCGTCTCGCAACAGAGGTCCGGCTTGCGCTGGTTCACACGAGGGCCGTGCTCTTCGACGAGTTCCTCGTAGCTCGAGTCGGGCCGGTACGTATCGAACGTGACGCCGTAGCGGTCCTCGAGGTCCTCCTTTACCCGCAGGGTGTCCTCGAAGTGATTGCCGTGGTCGCAGAAGCCCAGCGCTGTCCGGGCCTTAATGTCGACGGTCGATCTGTCTAGCAGATCGAGTACGACGTTCGAATCCTTCCCGAAACTGCAGGTGAAGATCGGATTGTCGAACCGGCCCCAGGTCTCCTCGAGGACATCGAGCGATCTATCTATCTTTTCGTCGAGGGTCGCGGAGTCGATTTCCAGGGACATAGTGTCGGTGAAGTAGGGATCTCGTAGCGTCGAAGGCGGCTCACGGCGGTCGCGTACCCGCACTGGTGCGGTCAGGCTGTGCGCCGATCGTCGGCATCGCACTACGATTACGTATTTGCTAACGAGAGTCGCGGTAAAAGCTTCCACCCTTGCTATCTTAGGTATTCGAGGCTCTCATAATGTAGACGATGAGACGGCTGCCGATCATTCGGCATTGGTGAGGAGGATCGCCACCCCATTTGTAGACCGTGATGGCCAGAAGAGGACGATGAATGCGATCAGCACGATGGAGATGCTGCTGTTGGTCGCGAAGCTCATTGGTTCCTGGCCCGTGAGCAGCCGGCCCCGCACGAACCCGATCTCGGCAATCGGGCCGACGATGACGCCGAGCATAGGGCTCAACGATGGGGACGTGGCGACACTGGACGCCACTGAGAAACGCTGGCGCATCGTTGATACCGCCGACGCGCCGTAGAACAGCTGACGCGTGAAACAGTACTCGCTATCCACTGACGCTCGGAGGAAACATACGCCTACCGCGATCACGCACTGCCCTCGTGTGATCGCTGTGGATTACCTCTAAATGGCGCGGACATTCGGCAAGATTCCGTCGGGGTGTCGGTGGGATGCACGGAATTTCCCTCTCCTGAAAGCGTGTTCCGGCCCGCAAACGCCGGTAGAACTGTTTTTGACAGTGGTCCTCTCAGCCAGCAGGTGTCAGATACGTCCTGCTCGATCTTCTTGAGTTGATGATCAGAAGTGTATCGGCTACCAGAGCGGTGTGGACTGCTGTTAGATTACACCGTCTTTCTGGAGTTTTTCGATCTCATTCTTCGAGAGGCCCAAGCGCTTTCGATAGATCTCATGGTTGCCTTCACCCTTTCGTGGAGCGGGCTCGATATCGGGCATCTCCGACTCCGAGAGTCGGATCGGCATCCCGGGAACACGGATCTCTCCCTCGGTGGGATGATCGATCTCGACGACCATCTCCCGCTTCTCAAGGTGGGGATCGTGGATCACCTCCTCGACGCTCTGGACCGACCCACAGGGGACGCTGACCGCCGAGAGCGTCTCCTCAATCTCTTCGCGGGTGCGCTCTCGAGTCCACTCCTCGATGGCCGTGTCGATCGTCTCCATGTGCTCGACGCGGTCGACGTTGGTCGCGAACCGGTCGTCGTCCCGCAGGTCCTTTCGACCGATCGCCTCGCACAGCGTCCGCCAGTGGTCGTCGGATGTACAGAGAATCGCCACGTAGCCGTCGTCAGCCTCGTAGGCGTTGTAGGGCGCCTTCGCGAGGCTGCTGTGCCGATTGCCCGTCCGCGCGGGGACGTCGGCGTTGTCGTAGTAGTTGGCCAGTTGGGACATGAGCGAGGGGTACACTGCGTCCTGCATGCTGGCCTCGACGAACTGGCCCTCGCCGGTACGCTTGCGCTGGTAGAGCGCCGCCAGGACGCCAGCCGCGAGGTGGATCCCGCCGAGGAAGTCCCCCGGCGCGATCCCGGTCTTGGTCGGCGGATCGTCGGGACGACCGGTAGCGTCCATGACGCCGCTTTCGGCCTGGACGATGAGGTCCATCGCCAGCCGATCACTTTTGGGGCCGTCCTCGCCGAAGCCGCTACCGTGCGCGTAAATCAGTTCGGGGTTGATCTCGGCGAGGGTTTCGTATCCGAGGCCGAACTGCTCCATCGTCCCCGGCGCGAAGTTCTCGACGAGGACGTCCGCGTCCCGTACGAGATCCTTGAATAGTTCCTTGCCCCGGTCGTCTTTGAGGTTGAGCGTGATGCCCTCCTTCGTGGAGTTGAGCATCACGAGTTCCGGCGGTTCGCCCTCGCCGTCCTCGACGCGGGAGCGGAGGGGTTCGCCGAACGGTGGTTCGACCTTCGTCACGTCGGCTCCAAGATACGAGAGCATCAAGGAACCGTACGCGCCGTTGTAGATCTGTCCGAGGTCGATAACGTCGACGTCGTCGAGTGCTTGTTGATTCATATATGAGTAGTGTCGATGTCGAAAATGGACCTTTGGGAAGGTTCAGTGGCCGTATTTCTCGTGATACGAGCCGAAGAGTTCCTCCTCGCTCGGCTCGTCGGGTTCGACAGTCTCAGCGACCGTCGTCGTGTTGAGGAAATGAGTGTAATCGATGTTCTCGTCGGTCTGGTTGCTGCCCCAGATGCCGGCTCCCATCGAGAGCGTGAAGTTGAGCCCATTGTCGAAACTTCCGCCGTTGCCGAAACACTGGGGCTGGTTGATTAACAGCCGGGCGACGTTGATCTCATGGCCGATGCGTTCCCGGTGGTCGTCGTCAGTCGTGTGTAAGCCACAGGAATGACCACTCCCCTCGAACGCGAGGATGTCGCTCGTTGTCTCGAGCGCGGCGTCGAAGTCGGCGGCCTCATAGAGGGTGAGCACGACCGAGAGCTTCTCGCCCGAAAGGGGATATTCTTCGCCGATGCCCTGCCCCTCGACCATGAAAAAGTCGGCGTCGCGGGCCTCCGGCGGGAGGTCGGCGGCGACCGCGATCTCGTCTGGCGGCTGTGCGGTGACCTCGCCGGAGAGCGAGCCGTGGCCGTCGGGGAACATGGTCTTCTCGAGACGCTCGCGTTCCTCGGCGTCGCAGAGGTACCCGCCCTGGGCCTCGAGCGCGGCGATGGCGTCGTCGTAGACCAACTCGACGATCACCGCGGAATTGTCGCTCGAGCAGCTCGTCGCGTAGTCGAAGGTCTTGCTCTTGGCGATGCGGTCGGCGGCCGCCTCAAGGTCGGCCGTCGCGTCGACGATCGAGACGACGTTGCCCTCGCCGACGCAGTAGTTTGGCGTCCCCGAGCGCTCGCCCCGGTGGACGTTGCTCGCGGAGCCGGTTACCTGTAGCAGGTCGCACCGATCCATCAGCTCGTACGTCTTCTCCTTCTCGACGGGTCCGGGGAGCAACTGGACGAGATCCCGGGGCGCGCCTACTTTCTCGAGTTCGTCGCGAATGTACTCGACGACCAGTTCGGCGGTCGAGTAGCCGGCCGGCGACGGCGAGACGACGATCGCGTTGCGCCCCTTCAGCGCCATCATTGCCAGATTCGCGGGCGTCGCGCCCGGGTTGGTCGAGGGGACGACCGCGCCGACGACGCCGACGGGCTTAGCAATCTCGGTAATACCCGTTTCCTCGTTCCGCTCGACCACGCCGACTGAGGGTTCCCCGCGCAAGTCGTCCAGCGTGCCGGCGGTCTTACGGCGCTTTTTGGTGATCTTGTCCTCGACGTTGCCGAAGCCGGTGTCTCTGACTGCCATCTCCGAGATTTCTCGGGCGCGATCCTCCTCGTAGATCGCCCAGGCGATCGCTTGGATGAGTTCGTCGACCTCTTCCTGATCGTAGTCCGCGATCTCGTTCATCGCCGTTCGTGCGCGCTCAAGACAGGAATCGACGGCCGACGTCGACCCGACTTGCGAAGCGTTCGTAGTCATCTACGGTCCCTGGTCGATTCCGCCCTAAAGCCATGTTGCCGGCACGTACGCGCCGGCGATTAGCAGCCGTTCAGTCCTTGATCACGGTAACGAGCAGCGAGAGAGCGATCAGGAGCAACAGCCCGATCGTGATGTAGCTATTGAACAGGAAGGCCCGAGCGCTCTCGCCGGTCAATAGCCAGCCGGTGACGAAGCCGTTCTCGGCGATGTCACCGAGGATCACCCCCAGCACGAGGCTTACGAGCGGGTAGTCGTACTTGATGAACAGGAGTCCGACTAGGCCGAAGATCAGAACGATATACAGATCGACGGGCGCGTTCCGCACCGCGAAGCCCCCAACAATCGAGAGCACCGCCACTGCGGGAATGATGTACCGAATCGGGATGTACGCAAGTTTCCCGAAGTACTGCGATCCGGTGAGTCCATAGATCAGAATCAGGACGTTCCCGATGAACAGCGAGAGGATCATCGCGTAGACGATATCGCTTGAGGAGTCGAACAGCCCGGGACCGGGGTTCAGTCCGTGAAGCGCGATCGCACCCAGCAGCGCCGCGGTCGAGCCGCTCCCTGGGATTCCGAGTGTCAACGTCGGAATCAGCGCCCCGCCCTGGGTCGCGTTGTTGCTCGAGTCGGCCGCGATGACGCCTTCGATGATGCCGGTGCCGAACCGGTCGCTTAGTTCGTCGTTAGCCCATCGCTTGGCTTCGTTATACGAGACGAAGTTCGCTACGTCAGCACCCGCGCCGGGCAACGAACCGACAAAGGTCCCGATGAGCGTCCCGCGAACGAACTCAACCGGCCGAGAAGCGACCGCTCGGGCGGCCTCGTACACTTCCGACGTGCCGCCCTCGACGTTTTCACCGCCGGTAACGGCGGGACCTCGGTAGGCGAGTCGAAACACCTCCGCCAGGACGAATAGCCCGATGAGCACGACGACGAAGTCGACGCCTTCAAGGAGCGTTGTTTGCCCGAACGTGGCCCGCGACTGGGAGAGTTGCGGGTCGTTCCCGATCGTCCCGATCAGTAGTCCGAACAAGCCGGCCAGCAGTGCCTTCGTGAGTGACGCACCCTTCGCAGCGGGGATGATCGTCAGGGCAAACACCGCGAGCAGGAACATCTCCGGCGGGCCAAAGTTGAGCGCGAATTCGGAGATCGGTGGGGCGAAGACGAGGAGGAAGGCTGCTGCGACCACGCCCGCGAGTCCGGAGACGATCGCGGAGACCGCGAGCGCGTAGACGGCTCGCCCTTGTTTCGTGAGTTCGTACCCGTCCCAGCAGGTGACAACCGATCCCGGCGCGCCGGGCGTATTGATCAAGATCGCTGGAATCGACCCGCCGTACACCGCACCACCGTAGGCGGAGACCAGGAAAATCAGCGCCAGCGTCGACTCGAACGGGATCGTAATCGGCGTGAACAGCACGATTGTCATCGTCGCGGAAAACCCGGGAATCGCGCCGAACACGACGCCGACTGCGGTTCCTAGAAAGATCGCGAAGAGCACATACGGATCCGCGAGTATGCTGAGTCCGGCCTCTATCGAGGCGGGGAAGAGCAACGCGTCGATCATAGCGGCACCTGTAACCACTGGATGAACACGATCCAGAGAAGGAACGCGAACCCGATCGAATACAGCGTCAGGGAGAGCAGGCTCTCCTCACCGAACATATAGAGGGTGACCGCGAGATACCCTACAGTGGCGACGAGGAAACTGATCAGCTCGAGCGCGACGATGTAGAGGCCCGTCAGGACGACCAACAGCGCCGCGTTACGCACGGTGAATATCTGATCGGTTGTGGTCGTTTTGGGCTCGGTATCTGAACTTGCCTCGGGCTCGCTCTTTGGGTTCGGTTCTGGTTCAGGGAGGGCCGACGCCGTTTCGAGATCGGACCCGTCCTGCTCCCTGCCCCCGTTGATCGAAACCGCTTGCTGGACGAGGGTGATGACGGCGAGGGCCGTCGTCGCGTACAGCAGCGGCCCCGCATACAGCATGGAGAGGTCCGGCAGGGCGCGCGTGTCCCAGTAGTAAAACAGGCAAAACGCCAGCACGAGTCCTGGAAACAGCAACTCGCCCGTATCGACCTCGAGTGTCCGTTCGCCAGCTGAGAACGTGAGTACCGGCGGTGTGACTCCTGTCATGGATTCTACTGGTCGTAAATGAAGGACTCGATCACGTCGGCGTACTCCTCCATGAACGCGGCAGTATCCTCGACCTCCTGTCTCGTCTCGTCGGGACCGCGGTAATCGATGATCTCGTCGAGGCCACCCTGTTCTTCGGTTCGGGCCCGAAACGCCTCGTCGTCGAATACCGCGGCGTAGCTCTCCGAGAGCGCCTCGAATCGGTCGGGATGCTGCTCGCGAACCCCGCCGGGTAACACGACCAGTTTCCACTGCCCGAGCCCCTCCTCGACCAGCGGGATTTCCTCCAGCCCGAGTTCGGCGAACGACGGCGCGGGCGGCCACAGCTCCTGTTGCTCGGCGGTGTGTGATCCGAGTGCGATCACGTCGTCGACGTGGTCGGGGTTGAACGCCCAGGGTTGATTGACGCCGGCGTCGATGTCGCCTGCGAGGACGGCCTGTCGGACGCCGGAGCCGCCGCCCATATTGACGATGGTCAGATCGAGGTCAAAGGTCTCCTCGACGAGCAACGCGGACAGCGCCGTGTTGCCGATCGCGGCCGTAATGCCGACGGTTGCGTCGTTTTCGCGGGCGTACTCGACGAATTCCTTGAGATCGCTGTACGGGCTGTCGGGCGGTGCGAACCACATCGTCGGATCCCAGTGGTGAGTGCCGAGATAGTCGAAGTCGTCGATCCGGTACGGCGCATTCTGGAACAGCCACGTCGCCTGCATCTGGGGCATGTTCCACATCGCAAGCGTAAACCCGTCGGCGTCGGCATTGTACAGCTCCTCGCCCCCGACCTGCGTCGAACCGCCTGGATGGTTTTCGACGACGAAATCGATATCGAGTAATTCGGACCACGTCGGCGTCGTAACGCGGATCGACCGGTCGGTACCTCCGCCCTGCGACCACGGAACAACCGCCGTAATCTGGGTCTCGTCGAACACGCCCATTATACCGCGGGCCTGGGCGGTGTACGCTGCCGTTCCCGCCAGTCCGACGGCCCCAGCCGCGAGAAACTCCCGTCGACTAGTGTCTTTTATTGTCATTGTTGGATTATACTTGCGCCTGGATTTGCTCCGACTCGAGAGGGACTGATGATGCGCTTCGTCGCACTTCAGTCTTGAGTCGGTCGCACGGTTCGTCGTTTCGCGGACACCACTGCAGTGTAGCAGTTGACATTGTTGGAGGCGGTCAAGCGTTAGATCGTCCAATAATCGGAAGATTCGATCCGAACTGTGTCCCGAACTACGTGTTATATTGAGGACCTATCCTGGGTTGCCGATTGGGCTTGCGACTGCAACTGAAACAGGTGATTAAGAACCAGTATGTTAGATATGGGGGCATAATATACGTCGACGACGATAGATCAGCTAACCCGACTTTATGCAGCGAATGGAGGAATACGTGATCAGTTCATAATGCAACCCGAGTGGCTTTGTGTCTCCCAGCGGCAGTTGTTTCGTGGAATACACGACGCTCGGATCAACTGGCATGGAAGTCAGTCGACTCTGTCTCGGCTGTATGAGTTTCGGCGATCCGAACTGGCGCGACTGGGTCCTCGAGGAAGACGAAGGGACGGAAATCATCGATCGGGCGATCGACCTCGGGATCAACTTTTTTGACACCGCGAACATGTACTCGCGGGGCGAATCCGAGCGCATCCTCGGGAACGCCCTCGAGGGGTATGATTCGGACTGGCCGGTCGTCGCCACGTAAGTGTACATGGAGATGAACGAGGAGAACCCGAACGCCAGCGGGTTGTCGCGAAAGGCGATCGAGCAGGAACTCGCGAACAGCCTCGACCGGTTGGGAATGGACACCGTCGACCTCTACCAGATCCACCGTTGGGACGACGACACGCCGATCGAGGAGACGATGAAAGCGCTCGACGATGCCGTGCGTCGCGAACAGGTGCGTTATCTCGGTGGTTCCTCGATGTGGGCCCACCAATTCGCAGAATCACTCCACACGAGCGACCGGTTAGGTCTCGACCGGTTCGTCACGATGCAGGACCACTACAATCTTGTCTACCGCGAGGAGGAACGCGAGATGCTGCCGCTCTGTAAGAAGGAAGGCATCGGTGTCATGCCCTGGAGCCCGCTTGCTCGCGGCTATCTCGCCCGACCCGCTGAGGATATCAACACGACGGCTCGAGGCGAATCAGGCGAAAAGCTGTACGAACACCCGTATCGCGACGGCGGCGGTCGCGAAATTAACGAGCGTGTCGAGGAACTCGCTGAGGAGAACGGTATGACGATGGCGCAAATTTCCCTAGCTTGGTTGTTACACAAAGATTGGGTCGATGCGCCAATAATAGGGACAACAAGTATTGAACATCTCGAACAAGCTGTTAACGCACTCGATATTTCGTTATCCGATAGCGATATTGAATATCTTGAGGCGCCATATGAACCAGTACCGGTATCTGGTCACACATAGATGTGATCCGAGCGACCAATGACTTTGATTCAGTATACGCAGCAAGAGGACTCTCGGATGGACGAATCCGCCCGATAGGAGTTGACTCCTGTAACTGCGGGTCGAACGACTTCCGACTACTCCAACAAGGATCACCGTAGTCAATCAGTGACGCTACCTCAGTTCTTTTCGTCTCATACTGCTCATAATCAGTGCCTCATCTATACTGAGCGATCACCACGTTCGTAGATTAAGCCGAATCTCGTGCCACATTCGCGCTCTGTATTCAGCACGGTTTCTGTAACCTATCTCCAATTGAGGGTTTCAACAAGGCCAGATTTCCGGGACTGATCGGTCCGGGAGATCCTTCTGCCGGCGGGCGTTCTCCAGCAGCGCTTCCGGCGTGAACACAGATGATTCGTCGAAATCTTTCGCCTCGAAAAGCGGAGACGTGTCCGGGTCGGATGGGTCAGTCATATCGTTCGTGTTCACAGAACTCAGGCAAGGATATTGTGGTCACTCAGTCGGAGTCCCAACGACCGCTGAGATCGCAGCGTTCGATGGGTCTGCGCTCTCGAAGACTTGCTCGTCGGAGATACCCAAGAAGAACTCCTGCTCGCCCTCGACGTATTCCAGAATCGTGTCTGTCAAAGCCTCAGAATCCCGGTGGACCATCCGCTGGAAGTAGGAACCTTCTCGCTGGAGATTCGATCGAACGTACTCGGAACGTGTGTTCAACACGAGTGCCACGAGGACACCCTCAGACGCGAGGACACGAGTCGCCTCAGCTAGCACAGCATCGCTATCGGGAATGAATTCGAGCGTCGAGACGAAAACGACAGCATCAACGGACGCGGTTGCGATAGGGAGCGCGGTCGCATCACCGAGAACAAGCGGTGCAGAAACTCGATCCCGTGCTGCCTGGATCATCGCCTTTGAGCGGTCTATCCCGATCATTTCGTGATCGGGAAAGCGTTCTTCGAGCGAGCCGATGCCGCATCCAACGTCCAGAATCCGGTCGTCCGTACCGACGTGCTGTTTCACATACGCGGCCTCGCGGTCCATGACCGTCGTCCCGAACTCACTCTCACAAAATCGAATGAAACTCTCTACGTCGCTCATCTCCTGGCCTCCTCGAGAACGTGTCCGAGTTGGTCTTTGACGTACTGGATGTCCTCTCTCGCCGTGTTACGGCCCAGTGAGAACCGAACCGCGCCAAATGCTAGGTTCGTATCGATGCCCATCTCCATTAGGACCCGAGAGGGAGACCGATCATTGGAGTGGCACGCAGACCCGCTCGACACCGCGATGTCGCGGTCGGCAAACGCCTGAACGAGATCCGCCCCCGACAATTCAGGGAATCCCATCATCGCGTAGCCAGGGAGTCGCCGATCCGGATGACCGACGAGGGTCGCATCGGTTTCGGTCTGGAGTGTCGCGACGAGTTCGTCACGGAGTTCGGCTAGACGTTCTCTCCGTTCCGCCAGGTCCTCCACGGCGAGTTCAGCAGCTTTCCCCATCCCAACAATCCCCGGGACGTTTTCCGTCCCGCTGCGGAGTCCCCGTTCTTGACCGCCTCCGTGGATTATCGGCTCCAGTTCGATACCGTCACGGACGTACAGTGCGCCCACGCCTTTCGGGCCATAGAACTTGTGCGCGCTGAGGCTCGCCAAGTCGAGTCCGAGTGCATCGACGTCGATTGGAATCTTCCCCGCTGACTGGACCGTATCCGAGTGGAACACCACGTCGTGTTCGTCGGTGATTTCGCCGATAGCCTCCAGCGGCTGGATGACCCCGGTTTCATTGTTGGCGTGCATAACGGAGACGACGGCTGTGTCCGGTTGAATCGCAGCTGCGACGTCGGCTGGATCGACGCGGCCGTCCCGGCCGGGAGTCACCCGCGTTACATCGATACCGTGGTCTCCCAGCCAGTTGGCCGTCTCGACCACCGCTGAGTGTTCGATAGTCGTGGTGACGACGTGTTGCCCGTCAGCCGCATCGACGGCCCCTTTGAGCGCGAGGTTGTCCGCTTCGCTTCCTCCGCCCGTGAACACGATGTTCCGAGCACTCGTGCTGAGGAGATCAGCGACTGCTGTTCGTGCGTTGTGAACCGCGTCAGCCTCAGCGGTCGCATAGATCGCCGATGGATTGCAGTAGTGATCTTCGAGAGACGGCTGCATTGCGGCGATGACCTCCTCGTGCGGTTCCGTCGTCGCGGCGTGGTCCAAGTAGATCATTAGTAGTTGCTAAGATGTAACATCGACTCTGGAGCGCTTCACTCTTGATCTGAAGCGACCTGCCACCGTAATTGGTTGGCGGAATTCCCTCTAGAGAAGAATCATCGCTGAGACTCAAGTCGCCACCTACCGTAGTTTCTGTATGCACCTCGGAATCATCCTCGAGACGAACGACCCCGAGCGCGTCTGGAACGGATTTCGACTGGCGAACACCGCACTGGACGAGGGACATACCGTCGAAGTGTTCCTCCTCGGGGATGGCGTCGAAGCGCCCGACCTCGAGCACGAGAAGTTCAACCCACGCGGAGTCATGCGGAAGTACACGCAAAACGGCGGGGACCTCTTCGCCTGTGGTACCTGCCTCGACTCTCGTGACATCGATCCCAACGACCTCAGGCCCCGTTCGACGATGGGTGACTGCCTTCGTATCGTCGAAGACGCCGACGAAGTGCTGACCATCGGCTGACGCTACGACGGCGGTGGCTCGTCGCGTGGTCAGTCGGCGCTCTGTTCGGGCGTCCGTGGTTGCTCGACGTGCAGCGGATCTCCCGTGGACGTCGCCGTCACCAACCGTAGGAACTCGCCCGCGTTCGTGAGGAGTTTGTTCTCAGCTTTTCGAAGGTGCTCCTCGTACGTCGAGCGAGCAACGGATGTCCGCTCGGCCAACTCGCGTAGCGACGTCTTCCGGGGCTGTTCGTAGTACCCGCTTTCGAGGGCCAACCGGAGCGCCGCCAGCTGTCGGTCGGTGAGATCCTCGAAGAGCTGATCGACGGGGGCCAACATGCTGTGCGGGATCTGCTGTTCCTCGATGGCGGTCTTCGAGAGAACGTCGATGTCTCGGTCGGACTCGAGGTCCCGAATCAGCGCTCGAACGTCGGCCTCGTCGAACGCGATCACCGAGTAGTGCTCCCAGCCCTGTCGGTGGATCGTCGGCGGCTGGTACAGGCAGTTGTACTCCTCGAACCGGTCGATAATCGACCCCTCCAGCGAACAGAGACACGCCTGCGTGACGACGTGCAACCCGGAGTCGTCGATCGATCGATGCAGGATCGTTCCTAGACTGTCGATCTCCTCGAGCAGGTCGTCCGTCGGGGTTTCCGAGGACGTGATCTCGAGCACCTGGCAGTCGCTCAGATACCACTCGCGTATCGTGAGGTCCGGGTGCCGTTCCGAAATCTCCCGATAGGGACACTCGTGTTTCACCCGGAACGAGGCCTCGTACAGGCTCATACGCACTATTCGTTCTCTATCGCAATAGCTGTGCCGGTCATGACCGGCACTACCCATATACAGATATGCCTCTTATCGGAGAACACCGATGACAGAAGTGACTCCGGACGAACTCAGTGGACGATTGCAGGCCGACGGGGACGACGTTCTCGTCCTCGACATTCGGCACCAAGCGGACTACGACGAATGGCATATCCCGAACAGCGTCAACGTAGACGTCTACGACGAACTACAGGACGATCCGGAGACGGCAAGGGATGCCCTCGAAGACCTGCCGGAAGAGAAAGAGATCGTCACCGTCTGCGCCGCGGGAGTCGTCTCACAGACGGCGACGGACGTCCTGCGAGAGATGGGGTACGATGCCGCGACGCTCACCGATGGGATGAACGGGTGGAGCCGCGTCCACCGGAGCGCGCCCGTTGAAACCGATCTCGACGGGACGCTCGTTCAGGTCGCCCGTCCCGGGAAGGGCTGTCTCTCGCACGTCCTGATTTCGGACGGCGAAGCCGCCGTGCTCGATCCCTCCCACTACCTCGACGAGTACGATGCAATCCTCGAGGAGCACGACGCCGACCTCGTCGGCGTCTTCGACACGCACGCGCACGCCGACCACGTCTCCGGAGGTGCGGAGCTTGCCGAGCGTCACGACGTTCCCTACTACCTCCATCCGAAAGACGCGCTCGCGATCGACGCGACCCCGGTCGAAGACGAAGCGACGATCGAAGTCGGGACCGTTGACGTCGACGTGATCCACACGCCGGGACACAGCGAGGGCAGCGTCTCGTTCGATCTCGAGGGCGAGGCCCTGCTCACGGGCGATACGCTGTTCCACGAGAGCGTCGGCCGCGTCGAACTCGGTGTCGAAGCCGGGATCGAAGAGTCCGACGTCGAAGGGAATGCGGCGACGCTCTACGAGAGCCTCCAGCGCTTGCTGGATCGACCGGCTGACGCCGTCGTCCTGCCGGCACACGACCCCGAAGCACCCGAACCACCGGTAACTGCGACACTCGGTGACGTCAAAGCGCAAAACGCGGATCTCAACCGTGACCGTGAAGAGTTCGTCGAGACACTCGCCTCGGACATCCCGGACCATCCGCCGAACTTCGAGCGCGTCAAGCGCACGAACGTCGGGCAGGAGGACGTCCCCGACGACGAACTATCCGAGCTCGAACTGGGCCCTAACCGCTGTGCAGCCGAGTAATCGATGAGTGGACAAACCGACCTGACGCAGGGCATTCGCGAGCACCTCGGACAGTTCTCGCTGCACGTTCTGCTGGTGTTCGCGACGGGGCTGACGATCGGCTCTGAGCGCACGGTCGTCCCCGTGTTGGGCGAGGAGGTGCTCGGCGTCGAGTCGTTCTTCGTCATCGGCTCGTTCGTCGTCTCCTTCGGCTTCGTCAAGGCGCTGCTCAACCTCTACGCCGGCAAGTGGGGCGAGGAGTACGGCCGCAAGCCGGTGCTCGTGCTCGGCTGGCTCACCGCCCTGCCGATCCCGGTGATCCTCATCTATGCGCCGAGCTGGAGCTGGATCACCGTCGGGAACATCCTGCTGGGGATCAACCAGGCGCTGACCTGGAGCATGGCGATCAACGCCAAGATCGACCTCGCGAGTCCCGACCAGCGCGGGCTCGCCGTCGGCATCGACGAGGCCTTCGGCTATACCGGCGTCGCCGCAGGCGCGTGGATCACCGGCGTCATCGCCGGCCAGACCAGTCTCCGGCCCGAGCCGTTCTACTTCCTCGCGGCCGTCGTGGTGCTGGCGTTCCTCATCTCGATCTTCCTGATCAAAGAGACAGTTCACCTCGCGCAACTGGAGGGCGACGACGACCACCACGATGCGAACCTGCCGTTCAACGAGGTCCTGAAGCGCGCGACCTATGGCGACAAGACGCTGTTCGCGGCGGCGCAGGCCGGCCACATCGAGAACTTCGTGGACACGCTGTTCTGGATCGCCGTCCCGCTGTATCTCACGAGTCAGGGCCTCGCGATAGAGGCCGTCGGCGTCGTCGTCGGCGTTCACAGCGCGATGTACTTCCTCCAGATCGGGACCGGCGGTCTCGCCGACCGCATCGGTCGCCGCCCGCCCGTCGTCGTGGGGATGTTCATCGCCGGTGCTGGCGTCCTCGGGATGGTGTTCGTCGATAGCTACCTTCCGTGGGCCGTTCTATCCGGGATCTCTGGCCTGGGGATGGCGCTGCTCTACCCGAACCTGATGACGGTCCCGAGCGACGCGGCCCATCCGACCTGGCGGTCGGCGGGCATGGGCGTCTACCGGATGTGGCGTGACTCGGGCTACGGCATCGGCGCGATCCTGATCGGCCTCACGATGCAGTTCGTGAACACCGAAGCTGCGTTCTACATGACTGCGATCCTGATGTTCGTCTCGGGGGCAGTCGTGTTCCTATGGATGGAAGAGACCCATCCCGACTTTGGTACTCACGAACCTCCGGCGCCTGCGACGGAACCACCTAGACAACCGACATCTGAAGACTGAGGATTGCTTTTTCTGACCGTATCGGACCTCCTTTCTTCTAACTAGTCGCGTATCTTCGAACGATGCTCGGAAACGAAGACCCGCTGGTGGTCGCTGCTTCCTAACCGGCTGCGGACGCTTGACCTACTCTCTCAGAAGACAATCCTGAATTAGCCTATTTTGAAATTGGTTACAACCTGCTGTCCGCCGTGTTCGTTGGCCTGAAGTCGACCAACGATTATCCCCTACGGAGTATTTTAGGCATTTAAATTCTCGGAAAGCAGGAGTGGAAAGGGATGGGGAACGAGGTGGGTGGGGGAGCTCACCGCACCACTAGCAACTATATTTTGTTTCCTATAGTGGTTTCGGATGGTAATACCATTTCAACTTATATTCTGCCATCAGCGTGAACTAATAGAAACTATGAGCGAGATGCCGTCCGAACCAGTCAAGAACCAGCATAATACAGTTGATATCACCTTGGAGGCCCTCTCTCACGAATATCGCTTTCAGCTTTTACGGTGCCTCCGTGAAGAAAGCCCGATAGAAGCCGTTATCCCTCACGTCATTGACGGCATGGAGGGCGATCCGGAGATAGAAGCGGTGGAAATTGAGATGTATCATCATCACCTACCGAAACTCGAAAGAGAGGGATTCATCAAGTGGGAGCGAGAGCACGATCAAGTGAGGAAAGGGCCGGAATTTGATAGAATCGAGAAGTTATTCGACCGGTTAACCGAAGACAAAAACGACGAACCCGTATTTAGATAGTTCAGCGTCTACAGTAGCATCAGAAAATACGCGCGTACTCACGGATAGATTGTTGCCCATCTCCCTAGGAGTGATAGTCTCTATTGACAACTATAGGGACGGATGACTCGAGCAACGGTTTCAACGCAAATGGAGGACGTTGAGGAGGGAAGTCTCGTTAGGTGGAATGGCCGTACAAATCCGCAGGTAGTGACTGAAGTAACTGAGACTTGGTTTGATGTGAACAGCCATAGCGGGAGTTACTACCGATTCTATCCTCACGATCGGTACCTTATCAACCAGCAGAGTGATACTGAGTATGATGTTGATGAGTTCGAGATCGTCGGAGAAGTCTACGACACAAGTGTTTGGTAAATGTACTTAGTGGATCGATGGACTGGCACAGTCTAGTTTAGCAATCAATCAACAACGGTGACGGTTCGCGTGGCCGAATCGGCGCCCGTATCCACCACCACGGGGAACTCCTCCCGACCGCCCGATGGCTGCCCCGTCTGAAACGTCAACGTGAACGTCGCGGATTCACCGGGTTCGAGCGTTCGCATCGTGCTATCTTCCACCTGTGGGCTATGCCCAACGATAAGCTGGATATCCGTCCGTCCCGTTTCATCGCCGATATTTTGAATCGTCGTCTCAACAAGGAGGTTTTCTCCGCCGCCGACCGGAGAATTAGTGGTCATTTCCTGAACGGCGAACGTTGCGGGGGTTGGACCGTCTTCAGATCCATCCTCGTTTCCACTAACAACGGCGACAGTCCGCGTGGCTGAATCGGCACCTGTATCCACCATCACGGGGAATTCTTCTCGGCCGCCCGATGGCTGCCCCGCCTGAAAGACCAGTGTGAACGTCGCAGATTCGCCGGGCTCGAGCGTTCGCATCGTACTATCTTCCACCTGCGGGCTGTGTCCGACGATAAGCTGAATATCTGTCCGTCCCGTTTCATCGCCGATGTTTTGAATCGTCGTCTCAACAAGGAGGTTTTCGCCGCCGCCGACCGGGGAATTAGTAGTCATTTCCTGCACGACGAACGTTGCGGGGGTTGGACCATCCTCGTTTCCGTCCGAGCTATCATCTTCGGTGACGACAATCGTGAAGTCGTGTGTATCATTCCTCGTCGCAACTCTGCCGGGGAACACTTCCCGACCACCCGAGGGCTGGCCCGCTTCAAACTCAAGGGTGACCTCGGTTTCTTCGCCGGGGTCGGCGCCGACGCTCTGTGTCGAGACACGTTTTGGATCATGACCGATGATGAGATCGACCAGCGTCCCACCGCTTTCCCTACCCGTATTTCGGATTGTAGCGTCCACTTCGAGCGTTTCACCCCCGCCAATTGGTGAATTCGTTTCTACGCCCGTAATAGTAAATTGGGAGTCCGGGTCAGGGCGGGCAAACGCCCATCGGTTTGAACTGGTGATTAGCCCATTCTCACTAATCACCCACGCCGTAACACCTTCTTGAACGATGTCTTCCGACGACGGAGTGATCCGCGCAGTGTCCTCCCGCCCGGAGACGGACGTAATATCTAGTATGATGTCGGCTGCCAGTGCCCACCACACGACGCGATCCAAGTTACCATCAGGGTCGGTCACATCCATTTCACATTCTAGCGTAGTATTGGGTTCAAGGATCCGGCGTTCAGCTGTCGAGGGTCGCGTGTCGCGAATCTGTGGTGGTGCAAGCCCGGCTGAATCGGTATTGATCGTCCAGGCGACGGTATTCCCGCCCGCCCCATCCCAGTCGAGAACGGCGGTTACGCGGCAGTCCTTCTCAACAGTGTACTGCCAGAACTCATTGCCGGTGTACTGGTGGTACGTACTGAACCATGGGCCCAACGAGAGTCCTTTAGAATCCCCGTTGATGTGCCATTCAGGACTTTGTTCGGAACCGGCGTCGTGGTCAATCTCGAACATCACTCCCGAGCCGGGTTGTACGGTGAGCTCATAGGATGGCGGGCGAACACGCCGAAACGGCGTTTCCTGCACACCGGTCACGTGCCCTACAGCACCGCTCCCGAGCAGCCCGCTTGCGGTGATCCCCCCAAGAAATCGTCGTCGATCGATCCGTGACCGGTCCATACGAAGAAAACCGAAAGCCTGCGCCGTAAACTCCGGCTATTATTCCACCACTCAACCGCATATTATGCAATATAGCCTGGTGTATATACACCACTAAGGAGGGATGCGATGACCGCGTGATGTGGGACTTCCGCTCCAAATACGCATACGGGTATCAACCAAATCGACATAACCGACGATCGAGAGCTGCTGATCGAAGTTTGGCTCCGTCACTTCCGCTGTTACAGGACAAGATTCGACTGACTAGGCTTGGAATCGACCCGTCATCTCACAACTAACAGCGGAAGCAGTGGGGTCGATTCTACAGAGTATTAATCGGTAGACGCTAACCGCTCTCAGCAAATTACTGAGTCCAACCTGCATCAAGTCCGCTGGGTTAGCTACTGTTGGACCGACCGGGGACGCCGTAATCCACGTGAACCGTCGGAGTGCTTGGTGACTCCGGTGCGGGTACGCCGTTCCAATCGACAACGTGGATGTTTGCCAGTTCACCGGAGAACCGAAACCGCATCACGCCAGTATCAACTGCACCCTCTGCGGAGTGGTCTGTGACAACAGTTGCCTCTTCGAGCGGATCAGCGCCAACTAGTTCGAGCTCGCCGTCAACGGTGATTTCGTAGTTTGATGGTACGCCTCTGCCAACGATCGTTACGAGATTTGGCAGAGTTGACTCATTTTCTTCGGACATACGTTGATGAGGCAATCCTGCCAGTATAAGCCTTCTTGTCTGCGAAAAAGTAGGTATTGGTGAAGGTGTGATCAGGCCGAATACGATTCCTTTCAGAAATCAACGTATTGGCCCTCCCACTCTCGTCGCTCGTGGATCATTTCTGTCCCTGCCTCAGTGATAGCATAGTAGTTCGTCCGGCGATCGAGTTGGCCTTTCTCGACTAATTCTTTGTTGACGAGGGTATCGAGGTTTGGATATAGGCGACCGTGATTGATCTCGGAACTGTAGTACTTCTCTACTTCTTCCTTGACGGTTTGCCCGGACGGTTGGTCAGCGCCTGCGATCACATACAGGAGGTCGCGTTGGAAACCGGTGAGGTCGTGCATCTCACCTGAGAATTCAACGATGATGTATTTGATTTCTTTTCCGACTCGTGACATATGTTTGGATATCATGAAAGTATCGGTCTAATGAATGACCGGAGTTAGCGGAGTAGCCGATCAGAACGTTTTAGATACTCAGATCAAAACTCGAGAGCGTGGTCGCTAGGAGACGGCCACACTGGGGTTGTTCGGGCTACGTCAGGGCACACGAACACCGGCGCCCTGTCGCTTTCTAGTATGTTGGCGACCCCGTAGCAGTAATCCGACGTCGTCCCCAGCAGCGCTTTGACTATGGCTGCATTGAACTGAGCATCTCGACGGCCCGTTCCCACTTTCTACCACGTGTAGTCCTGACAGGTCAGCTACCCACCGGACGCGTGACCTGGAAACCCGTCATGTTCCTGGGAGATCGTCAGACAGAAGACCATCGACATAAGTTGGAAAGCTCACACTGTACACACGACAATGGCTAAGTAGGCTGGCTCACAATGTACACATAATGAGTAGCGATAAAAAGCGCGTCCAGTTTCGAGCTCCTCACCGACTCATCGATCGAACCGATGCGCTCGCAGATGTCCTCGGAGAGGATCGAACGGATATCCTCGTGACCGCACTTCGGGAGTACCTTCAGGAGGCTGCTCACGACGATGCCATCACGCAGGAGATTGCGGCCGCCTACTACGACGACGAGATCACCTTCGACCAACTCAAAGCACTCGTCGGAGCCGAAGAGGCGGCTAACCTTCGGGTGTTGAAACAGCAGTTAGACGAAGACTTCATCGACGAGGTTGCCGACGCATAGATGTCGCAGCTAGTTGCAGACGCTTCCGCCCTCGTCAGTCTCGGGATCGTTGCTGATGACGATCCTGATCCACTCTCGATCTGTTTGGCCCAGTATGAGGTTGTCGTCCCAACGGTGGTCATCGAGGAACTTCGGGAGATCGCTTCGTACGATGACGCGCATGGTCGTGCCGCAGCTACCGTACTCGAGCGAACTGAAGCATTCGAGACACGGACGACCGACCTCGACGCTGAATTCCCGCTCGATGATGGCGAGAACGCTGCTGTCTCCCTCGCGAATGAACTCGATGCTGCACTGTTTCTCTGTGACGAGTTCAACCAACTCGGCTTGATTCACGCGTCACTCGCTGATACCCGACTTGTGACGACGCCGACGCTGCTCTCGGTCCTCGTTCGAACCGAACAGCTGTCAGCTGCCGAGGCCCAGAAGCTTCTCGACGAGATCAGCGTCGCTCGCAGTTGGGACTCGAACAGCTACGTGCAACGGGCCCGCTCGTTGCTCGAGGAGTCCTAAACCGATACTGTCTCTCTTCAGTTCGCAGTCCGTTCCTCTTGTGCCCACTCACCTTCTTGCCCACTTCGAGTCAAGGGTTGGGGTGTCGCCGAGTGGGTTTTGAGGCCATATTTATTCTTCAGAATGAACGCCTATCATCTGTGTCCATTCCCGTCATTTCCCGCCGAATATAGATGGGGATTAATATGCTACGAATTTGATGATAGTCGTATGTACGATCTTACAGCCTTCCAGCGAGATCTCTTGTACGTGATCGCCGGTCAGGACGAACCACATGGACTCGCGATCAAAGAGGAACTCGAGCAGTACTACGAGGGCGAAATCCATCACGGCCGGCTCTATCCAAACCTCGATACTGTCGTCGACAAAGGTCTCGTCGAGAAGGGAGAACTCGATCAGCGAACAAACTACTACACCATCACCGCTCGTGGCCGGCGTGAACTCGATGCCCGTCGAGAATGGGAAGATCAGTATGTCGGTGAACAACTCTCATAGAGGCTAGTCATAGACCAGTTGTGAGAGAAGGAAGACAGTGCCATTCTCTTAACCAACAAGCTTCTATTTACACTGACCGTTGGTTAAGAACCTGTTGTCTAATTCGTCGGCTGCCAGCTATCACTACTGCTGTGTCGGATCGGAGTATACGACTGGGGTTTCAATACTACTGCGAAACTGAGAGTGGGTACGGACAATGACAGAGAACCGTTCGGCGGCGGATATCTTTCGTCTTCTCGCTGACGATACTCGTGTTGATATTCTTCGCGCTGTTGCAGTTGCACAATACGAACTAGAGGAAGTTGGATCAGGTGCCGCTGTACTCGCGTTTTCTGAGATCTATGACCACGTTGACGTGGAGAATACGTCAAAGTTATCGTACCATCTCGGGGAGCTCACTGGGACCTATCTACGGAAAAGCGAGGACGGGTATTCGCTCTCACATGCCGGTGAGCGTATTGTTCGATTCATCCTATCTGGGAATTACGAGCAACCGGAAGCATTTGGTCCTGAACCGGTCAATGGAGTATGTGTCTTCTGTGGAGAGAATGCGCTTGAAGCAAGCCTCTCGCACCAGTTTTTCCGAATCGACTGTACGGCGTGTGAGCAGCAGGTTACGGGTCAGCCGATAACGCCGGCACAGGTTAATACACGGGATGGCGATGCTCTCATTCGGAGTGTCAAGCTACGAAGTACGGAGGATGCGAGACAGATTCGACAAAGAATGTGTCCGGAGTGTGGGGCACATCTCTCGGCTGATGTGATTCACGTGTCTGAGAGCGCGTTACCTGATGCTGATCCGTTTGTCGTGACGAGTTCCTGTGAGGAGTGCCTTCGAGAGTACAACAGTCCGTTGACCTACAGTGTCGTCTATCACCCGGCATCAATCGCGTTTCATTGGAATCATGGGGTAGATGTGACTACACGAGGTATCTGGGAGTTCCACGAATACGTCTACGATGGCCTTTGGACGTCCGAACGGACTGCGACTGATCCCGACGAGTACGAGGTGGTGTTACGTCATGGAGACGATGCAGTTCGGTTCTACTTGGATTCGACTGCGACGGTAGTTCGGACGGAGCGCGTGCGACGTGAGAGCGGTGTGTTTTAGCGTTCCTAACAGAATTATTACGAAATCAGTGTTGAGCGAATAGCGGTACTAATTGGGTGACACTCTTACTCTACGTATTAGGTGTGTGTTCTCTCGCTTTTCTACTCAACCTTGGTTTTGAATCGAATCCGACCAATTATCAAATTTGCGATGGTTTTATCGGTGTTGCTGGTTCGACCCGTAATTGCAGTCAACGGAGACCCAACCCGTGTCATCAAGCAACCCTCACGAACCAACAAGCCAGCAGAATCGAACACCGCGCGAAAGAACTGAGCAACAGCAATCGAACGAGAGACGGTCGAAGTCAACCGAAGAAATCGCCGATGCGTATGCAGACGTAGCTGACAAGCTTGCCCGATGGCAGCACCTCGATCGACTATTCGCCGGTCAGTATCGTCGAAGCCAGTTCAGTGACGCGAACGACCGTGTGCTCGATGTCGCCTGCGGCACTGGGAGGAATTTCCGGTATCTCACATCGTCGAGTGAGGTCGTCGGTATCGACATCAGTGACGAGATGCTTACCCACGCCCACGACGTACTCGAGCGACTCGATCTGGACGGTACTGTCCAAGTGATGGACGCTCAGTCACTTGGATTCTCTGACAATAGCTTCGACGCTGTCATCTCGTCGTTCTCCACGTGCACGTTCCCTGACCCAGTTACTGCACTCCACGAGATGGAGCGAGTCTGTACGTCTGACGGTGAGATCTTGCTACTTGAGCACAGTCGCAGTGATGCTTCGCCGCTTGCCTGGCTCCAAGATTGGCGTGCCGAGTCCCACTACGAGAAAAACGGCTGCCGACTGAACCACGATCCGCTGGAGACCGTCGAACAGGCCGGCCTCACAGTCGAGAACGTCTCGACCTCGTTCTTCGGTCTCGTCACTACTATCGAAGTCACCCCGTCATGATGAACACCAGAACGACTGGAACCACGAGACGGTCGTTCCTCGGATGTCTCGGTGGGTTCGGACTCGGCAGCCTTGGAACCGCAGCCGGTCGAACGAACCCCACGGCCACCTCTCGAGCCGCCGACTCACGTTCAGGTGACGTTCCGTTCACGAACCCAGACGAACTCGAAGCGTTCGTTGACGAGGTAATGGCCGAACGAATTGGAACGACAACACCCGGAGCCACTGTCGCTATCGTCTCGGGAGATTCCGCCGTCCTCACCAAAGGATACGGTACTGCTGCTGTCGATGCTGACGAGTCGGTTCAGGCTGATGAGACAGCATTCCGGGTTGGATCGGTCGGGAAACTCGTGACATACACTGCCGTCATGCAGGGTGTCGAACGAGGCGTGCTCGACCTCGACGTCGACGTGAATACGTACCTTGAGGACTCAGCAGTCACTGTCCCGGACACGTACAGCAATCCTGTAACACTCCGGCACCTTGGTACCCATACCGCTGGATTTGAATCTGCACTTGACCCCGGTATCGTCGCCGACCCAGCTGCACTTGACTCATTGGAGACGGTACTCGTCGATCAGCAGCGCTCACGCGTCCGTCCCCCTGGCGAGCTCGTCGGATACTCCAACTACAGTGCGGCACTCGCCGGCCACATCGTTGCTGAAGCTCACGAGACGACGTTTGACGAGTACATCCAGTCTGAGATTCTCGACCCGCTCGGCATGTCTCACAGCACGTTCGCCCAGCCCATCTCTGACGATCAGCCTGGTGAGCTTGCCGCACCACACGTTAGCGACGGTGGGTCGTTCACGGTAGCTAACGACGTGTACATCAATATGCGTCCCGCGGGTTCGCTAAGCGCGACGGCGACGGATATGGCGGCGTTCATGCGCGCACACCTTGGTGATGGTTCAGTCGGCGATGGGCGGATTCTAGACACTGAGACCGCCAAAACGATGCATAGTTGCCACCATGTACGTCACCCAGCGGTCACGAATTGGCGATACGGATTCCACGAGTACGGGGACCCAGATGCCAACCTCATTGCTCACTCGGGTGCGACAGTTAACTTCACGAGCCACCTGCTGCTCGCCCCGGACCACGATGTCGGGATCTTCGTTGCCTACAACACCAATCCCAGCGAGCTTCCGGCGGCTGTTGTTGATGATATCGTTAGGGGATACGGTCTCCAACCAGCACCGACATCGCCGACTCCGACTGCAGAACCGGGTAAGCAGGAACGCGCTGAAACCGTCGCTGGCGAGTACAGCCTCTCGTATCTCCCGGAAAGCGGTCCCCTTCAGGTAGTAGACTTGTTGGAACACGTGACCGTCGAACCAACGGACAATGGCGGTCTGCGTACGACCACGCTCGAGGGAAACGACCGGAAATGGATTGAAATCGAGCCGTACGTGTATCAAGAAGTCGGCGGCCACGATGTCCTCGCTTTCGAAGTTACAGATGGGGTCGTGAACGTGCTGCACATGAGCAGTGAACCGACTGGTGTCTACCAACCAGTCCCGCTCCACGAACGCCAATTCGTCTCCGGCGGTGTCCTCGGAACGGCAGTAACTGGATTCGGACTCTCACTCGTAGGGTGGGGTGGACACAGCGCCTGGCAGCAGTGGAAGCAGCATCGGATCGACGATAAATCCGACACGGAGGACTCTGAATGACAGATCAACACGTCCCTCAACACCGAACGGAGAATGCACGCGAACACGATAATCGAACTGGGTTCATGCACGCCGTCAAACACCGGATGACGAGTCCTCCGTGGCTCGCTCGCACAGCAGGCGTCGGCTTGAGTAGTGTCTCGATCGGGTTCGTCGGGCTCTTTCTCTTCGTCTTGGAATCTGGCGGCGAGGTCACACTCTTTACACGACCGCTTGTAATGGAAGTCGCACTCGTTCTCCCGTATTTCATCGGAATCCTCACGCTCGGTACAACTGCTGGTGCCTTACTGGCATGGCGATACCAATATTGGTCCCTACCTGTCCGCATCCATCAAACAGTACTGGCACTGCTAGGTATCGCGTTTAGCTGGCAGCTCGTGGTACTCGGATTCATAGCATTGTGAGGTTCACCACTGGGTAAAAGATGAAACTGAATAGGTTCCCATAGTGCTCATGCCACTCCTTTCTAAACGAAAAGCAGCGCGAGTTCCCCACCCTTCCGAAAACCGCAGGTTTTCGGCTTTCGCAAATCTTTGATTTGCATCAACACCGTGGGCGGGGGTGAAGCGCGTCACTCCGGCGCGTGTTCCGTCTGTTCGATATACCGCTCAACCACTTCCTCCGACACCGTTCCTGTCGTCCCCACGTAGTATCCGACCTTCCAGAATCCACCGCCCCAGAAATACGATTCTTGAATCTCGGGATACCGCTCCAGCAAGTGCTTTCCAGAGTAGGACTTGAACTGACGGGCACTGTCTAGTTTAGCACCTCGGCTGGCGTCTGTCCGTTAAGTGATTGATGCGGTCGTTGTGTGTTATAGTAATGTACAAACTGCTCAAGCCATTCCCTGACGCTCGCCCGACTGCCCACCCACGAATTATGGAAGCGGTCAACCCGCATCTTGAACGTCTGAAACCACTTTTCGATTAGGTTTCGCTCGACGTAGTCGAGCTGACCGCTTAACCCTAATCGAGAGAGGGCAGTCAGATAGCCGTAGCCATCAACGAGAAATACAGCTTCGGAGAGATCGTGTTTCTCGGTCAATCGATGCAGGAACACAGCGGCTGGATCGGTGCCTC
>NZ_RAPO01000012.1 GCF_003610195.1 Halopiger aswanensis
GAGGCACCGATCCAGCCGCTGTGTTCCTGCATCGATTGACCGAGAAACACGATCTCTCCGAAGCTGTATTTCTCGTTGATGGCTACGGCTATCTGACTGCCCTCTCTCGATTAGGGTTAAGCGGTCAGCTCGACTACGTCGAGCGAAACCTAATCGAAAAGTGGTTTCAGACGTTCAAGATGCGGGTTGACCGCTTCCATAATTCGTGGGTGGGCAGTCGGGCGAGCGTCAGGGAATGGCTTGAGCAGTTTGTACATTACTATAACACACAACGACCGCATCAATCACTTAACGGACAGACGCCAGCCGAGGTGCTAAACTAGACAGTGCCCCTTATCAGAGCCTGTTATCGGACGAGATCAGCGATACAGTGTTGCGAGAACTGGCAAGCGATAATCCGGGTTTGCTGAAAGATATTAAACAACACGATGACGTCGTTGAAGACATACAAGAGGAGATCGACGAAGTGTTGGATCGGTTGCAAAGCCGTGTAGAAGGGTTAGTAGTTGAGGAGTCGTTCGCGAACGATGATGGCGAAGAAGTAGATTCAGAGCTTATTGCAAAATGTGTTCTATACGGGTACGAGAGAGTCGATGGGCCGTTGAACCATGAGGTCCTCTGGGAGGAGCATAGTGAGGAGTTCTTAGAATTGAAGGATTCTGAATTGATGAGCGAGCTTCACAGTCAGCGTGACGAATACTTAGATCGCTGTGAATCCCTGAAGACAGAGTTGATAGACTATAAAATCCAGTTACAACGGAAATACGGGATTTCAGAGCAAGATATCCGAGAGTTGGACACTGAGAGCTTGTTTTAACCAAGCTTTCGCAGTTCTCTATTCGTCCATTTTATTCTGGACGCGTTCTTTCCGGCCTTCAAAACCGCCCTTTGTCCCATCATCTAATCCACGGTCAAGTGCCATCTCACAGACCTCGAGAGCCTCTTCATATCGTCCCTGCTTCTCATAGATAATCGCCATCCGCTTGAACGACGGGATATTCGGCAGTTCACCACCGTATTCCTGCTTCCACTCATCTAAGAAGTCATCAACAATCTCGATATCCTCCTTACAGTACTGAATGCACTTCTCGATCGCATCATCACGGTAGTCTCGTTGCTTATAGTATAGATCGATCAGCGAATTATACACGAAATGGCGATCAGTCGGATTGTCGTCCTCAGCCTCTAATGCTTTCAGCAGAACCTTCTCAGCAAAATCATAGTCCTTGCTACTTACTGCAGACGAGCCGACACCCTTGAGATAGCCTTGCTGTGTCTGTGAAGTAGACGTGACCGACTGATCTAACTGGTTGAACTTACCTCCCGTCCCAACTGCCGTGCTGTACTCATACAACTTCTCTTGCTCTTCTTCGGACAACTCTAAGTACCCCCCTTCTAACCCAAGCACCTCCAACAAATCCGGCACCTCCTCACTTGATCGAAAAAGATCAGCAATCTTGTCTATCATTGAGTATAGTACCGGCCCTATAGATCATAAAAGTCCGGTTTAGAACCTCAAAAGCATGAGAATCGCTGAACGCCAGCTCCTGATCTTTTTCCGAGATCGTTGTACGGCATAGGCATCTCGTCTTGGTCAACAGCTCGAGCAAACCGTTCAAGTGCGATACGAGAAAACGAAAATTTCCAATGACGTGATCTTCATTGAAGTTCAGCCTAACTCTTCAGCGATATTGTGAAGAGCTGACTTCAGATCGATCTCCCGATCAGGTACAACAGTGACGAACTCATCTTCTATGTCGTCTCCGTACTTTCCGAGATACAAGCCTCTATTCTTATTGGGGGCAGCTACAAGCTTCAGAAGCAAGTTGGTTCCATAGATACCCGTATCGAGCCAGACCTTCTCGAGATCAGTCCAGTCATCTACAGAGGCTGGATTACTCTCTTTTACTGAGTAAGCGAGACTGTGAACCTTCCCACGATTTCGTCGGTTATTCAGCTCAATTGGTGATATAACTTGTTCAGTTGATCCGTGCTTGTCTTTCCCCAGTTGAAGCACAGTTTCTCCGTCAGGATTTTCGGCAACCCGAATCCACTTTTGTACGCTGCTGTGACTTGCACTTAACCACTCGAAACAGAAGTCGAACGAGTCATCACTCTCTGCCGTAAGGAACCGTCCATATTCCCAAGATTTCTTGAAATCGGGCTTGTATCGATACAAGTACTCTGGTGGAAGTTCTACGCGGGTTTCAACACTGTCCGTTTTCTCGTTTTGAAGCCGTTGAACAGCCTCGTGATATCCCTTCGAAAAGTCGTGTAGGACTGCGTACGGCCATACAGTGAGAACACCGGAGAGATCAACATCGAACCCGTCAAAATCGTCTTCGTAAAGCCAGAGAACGCTATACTCTTCTTTCAGGTATTCTACCGTAACGGCCTCAATATCTTTGTCTTCATGCCGGTACTGAATCTCGATCCCAATCCCCTTTCCTTCAGGGAAGCGTGGGGAGTCAAACTCAACACGGATATCTGCTCGTCGGTTGTTGATTCCTCGTTCCAATTCCACATCGGCATCAGGATACTCTGGATTACCCAACGCAGGATCTTCATCAATGCAAAGTTCGACATCAGCATCAGGGAACTCGCCAGTAAGGTTTGAGTAGGCGATCGACTTCATGCGAAGATGCTCGTCCGATTCACCGCGACACTCGTTATCCTCCGGTGGATGATAGAAATGCCGTACAACAGACCCATCTTTTATTTTCATTCTCCCACCGCATTTCGGACAAACCAGATCAGCACCCTTCTCTACCTGTGGTGGTATCACCCTCGCTCCCTTGTGTTCAGCTACAAACGGCATAGTGATACTATATTGATTTGAGAGACGGTCTAGCTTCAGATAAATCTTCACGACTAACAAGAGGGTTCGGACAAAACTCTTTAATTAGCTATCAGTATTGCTTGGCAATGAGTTTCCTTGCTCTACGAGAATCAGATGGGGCATCTGTTCTACCAGAGGAAGTAGACAATGGTGTAGACGTAGAGTGCCCTACCTGCGGGGAAACAATGCGTGCACGCGGCCCCTCCAAAGATGGGCGGGCCCGGCACTTCTTCCACCGTTCAGATACTGACTGTCCTGGTGGAGAATCAGATGTTCACCGGAAACAGAAATCACTTGCAGTCTCTGCGTTTCGTGTTCGAATGACGGAGTATATTCGTTGCGGATTAGAGGTTGAAGTCGATGTCAGTGATACACGAACTGGGGTAGATACACGTAGGGCAGATGCGCTTCTTGAATTTGAGGACGAACATCAAATCTTCGGCAATGGACTGATTATCGAGGTGCAGTACCGGAATCACAACAAGAACATTCCAGCGACAACCTTCGACTATCTCTCAAAGGGATACAGCATTATTTGGGCGAATCAGGACACCTTCACAGACAACCGGTTTCTGCTCGATGAGGTTATAGTAGATTTCGACAGCTCTGGTCAAACATATCGCCCTGCCGTAACTGAGCCAGAGGATCTTCTTCCACTGGAGCCACCGACTCTGACCGGAACTAAGTACTATTTTGATGAGCGGGCTGATGGGCCGGAAACGCCGGGTATGCGTTCAGAGGACGAGTGTGATCACAGGTGGGTAGAGCAATACGAGTATTGCTATCAGTGTAGTGAGTGTGAGGCAAAGCTGCACGCGAACCCGTCGATCTTTGTGGAAGATGACAGTGTAGAACAGGAATCTAGAGTGAATGAAAACGGAAGTAAGAATATAGGATACGTGATTTCACTGGAGGAGAACTCGTTCGAGGATATTTCTACGTATCATGCTCGAGGTGAGTTGATAGAGATTCGGGGTCGTATCCGTGAGTGTACCGAGTGTGGAACTGAGTATGTGCGTATCATCGGGTGGGATGGCGGAAATCTGTACTCAGCTGGTCGGCTACACGATCACCTTGCAGAGAAACCATATATCTCATATCGAAAAGTGAACGGGCAGTGGAAGATGTGTTGCCCTAATTGTGGAGACGTAGAGTGGTACCGGTGGTCTGAACAGAGTGATTTATACTACTCATCATCACAGATAGACACCATTTGGATTCCAGAAGACGAACAAATCGTTTTCTAAATCATGTCCTGCTGACCTAGAAGAACTGCAAGGGCTTGTTGATACGTCAAATATCGATGGATCACCCAAAGTATTCGACGTCCCGTAGGGAGCGGCCTGATCCAGATACCTATTCACACTACTGAGGTTACTATACCTCAGAAAAGGACTATCCTTCCTGAGTCACGCCACTCTCGGCAAGAGACATTCCAAACTCGGAAAGCCGATATCGGTAAGCAGCATTACGGAAGATGACTCGCCCATAGTTATCCCCTTTGTCAATGTCTTCACTCTCTTCGATCGCATCGACGGCTCGGTTCAGTTTTGTCAATTGGTCACCGTCACGGAGATAGGACGCAACGTCATCTGAGGGAACATCGAATTCTTCGGCCAAGATGGATCGGATCGTTCGACCAGCGCCATCCGCGATAACCACTCGGTCTCCCGGTTGGCCGTCATCCATCGGTATGATCCGGTCATCCATATGGTCGATGAGACGCTCGATTTCCTCGTCGACTGTTTCCTCAACCTCCCCGTTAATGATCTGATCTCGCCGTTCACTGATCACGTATGTCGACGGACCAGGTGGCTGGAATTCCTCAAGGATATCAAGATCGACAAGATAGTTCAGCACCGTTCCCGACGAATACTCGAAAGCCAGCCGTTCCGCAATCTCGCTTCGAGTTAAACCATCGTGATCAGGTCCGATCTCGTCCTCATACAGAGCAGTAGCTACAGCAACTTGGTCAGCAACACTCTGGGTGTTTGCCTTCTGATCCCGGATATATGCCTCGAGAGCGTCACTACCAGTCAGTTCCTCGTCTGTCTCGGCATCTCTTGGGCGAGGAGCCTGTGCGTATTTCTCGATCTCATCCGTCGTTTCCAGCATCTCAAACATATCCTGCAGCGTACCCTCTGCCCCAAGCAACCCCATCTCTTCCAACAGATCGCGACCGATATCCGTGAGACCGTAGAAACGCCACGGCAAATCGCGTTTACGCTCGTCTTTCGGGAGCGTACACTCCTCTACGATATCGTGCTCGATCAGCACCTTAAGATGTTCGCGGATCGTACTCTTGCTCTTGCTCGGATTCACATAATCGAGTTCTTTGAGCGTGGGAAGCTGCTGCGGATGAGAAAGAATATTCTGGATGAGGACAAACCGCGTCTGTTGGGTAAGGACATTCAGGCGCTGTCGCTGGTTTTCAACCGTACTGTCGATTGCATCGGTCGTATCGGGCTGATCCCGATGCGTCGTGTTGTGTGCCATTGTTAGGGTGGACAGCTACAGTCGATCATGTACCTGCTGTAGCTATCGCTGGGTAGTCGTAATCCCCTCCTTGGTGTTGGACGGGATTAACGGAATGCCGGTCTGGAACGGGCAATCCAACCGGTATCAGTCGATGCTGGTTGTAGTGTTGTGTTCACACTAGCGTATAGTCGCCGGCAGTATAAACGCTTCGGCGGTAACCATATTGGTTTAGACCGTTATGGTCGAAAGGGTTTTAATTCGAGCACGCGAATGGGTTGGTAATGTCGGACAGCTCCTCGGAGAGCGACCTCGAGGCCCGAGCTCAACGGCATCACTACCGGTCGTTAACGCCGGAGGAGTACGAGGGCCTCACCCACTTCCGAGCCGACTGGGCGGATATCGCTGCAGAGGCTAATAACCGATTTTTCATTTTGGGGAGTTTCGCCGAGGATGATGTTGACCGAGTAAACGAACTCAAAGCCCATATCAACCGAGAAACGGGTGATGGCGCCGTTGCTTACAGGATGGATGACTTCCTTCCCGAGATTGACCTAACCCTCCATCCGATTCTCAAATTCAAGCTGATCGCGGACGACTCACATCATATCCTCGGAGTCTGTGAGCACGATCAGGGCGGCGCACTTATCGAACACGGGCTCTTGATCGAATCACGGTCGTATATCGACAAAACTCACATCCTAAAGCGATCTTATCCACCTGAGCGCGAGAAAGAACGCTACAGCTGGATGCAAACCTTCGGTGTCTTCGAGATATTCGAGTACTACGATCAGCTCCACGAGTGGGAGACAGTTTCAGAATACGAACATCAGATAGAAGACCTCGTCGAGCAGCTTCTGTGAGGTAGCTACTGAGGAAGAGGGAAGCGAGGTAGAAGACCAGCTACTCAGTAACTGGTCCTTTGTAGTCTCAGTCAAGATGACGGTACTCAAGTAGGTGTCGACCTTCAAAAAGCCAACCGGAAATGATTGTAGAGCATCAGATGTGGACATTCATCAACTCTATATGTTTTTCGTAGTAGTAGTTTTTCCTTCAACTCCGTCCGAACCTCCTAAGCAGCCGGCTAATCAAATGCCAGTATGGCTGCTGTTGAAATCTATATTTGGGACGTGGAGCGGGGGGATGCGATTTTTATTAAGGGGCCAGAACGTAACGCGGTTATTGATCTCGGTCAGCACGCGAATGGGTTTTCACCCAGTCGCCACATCCATACACAACATGGAATCGACTCGGTTGATTATCTAGTACTCACGCATCCAGATGAAGATCACATCGAAGACCTCCCCGAGTTTTCATCGTACTTTTCACCCGAAGTGATTGCCCGTCGTAACGAAGCAGACAAGTACATCAGTCGGCGGAAAAACGACCTCTATCCCGATCGTTCACACTATCAGTCAGTAACGGAAGCGTATCTGACACTCACCGACACATACGATAAACAAGCAACCTTTTCACCGAGTGATCCCTCTTGGAACGGAGGTCTGACGTTCACTCATCACATTCTTCCGTTAGAAGAGGCCGGAACGACACCGATCAACGAGTTGAACAGGGGAGAGACAGTGAACCTGAATAATCTAAGCATTTTGACGGTCCTTGAATATGGATCATTTAAGCTCGTTACTGCGGGCGATCTCGAACAGAAGGCAATCGAAACTCTTCTGCAACAGTCTTCTGTCCGTGATGACCTTCGCGATACGAATGTTCTCATTGCACCTCACCACGGTCGTGAGAGCAGTTATACTCCGAAATTATTTCAATATATGACGCCTGAGTTAGTCGCGATTTCGGATGCAAAAGCTGGATCGACGAATGCCAGCCAAAAATATAGTGCGCAGGCAACTGGTGCTACCGTTTCTCGACGATCTGGAACAACCACGGATCGAAATGTTGTCACGACGCGTCAGGATGGTGTGATCTATCTCGGAATTGATGACGGAGCGTACCGAATCCGTATTGATTGATCGTCTTCGATACTCGTAAAATTTGACCCAGTATTTATAATGCACTGGCTGCAAATGTCAATTAATGGTATCCCCACTCGATCTGACGCTGGACACTGAGATAGGTAATGGCTCCGAGTTTCAGACCATAGTTCCCACTGCTGAACCGGACCAAAATAGCCTCTTCGGCGGTCTGGAAGATTCCTCATCGTCTACATCTACGTCTGAGCAGCAGTCTCAGCAACCTTCGTTAGGGGAGGCTATAGGAGGCGCTATCGTATTGATCGGGGCAACGTGGCTTGCTGGTGAGGTTCTTGGGGAAGTCTTTGGCTCTAGTGCAGACCTCACCACTGTTGAACAGCAAATTCTCGCGTCGGCATAACCACTTCTGGGGCCCGGTAAATACTCTTGAAACATTGGCTCAGCAGTTCATATGAGATAATATATGAGATCTCGGCATATTTGCAAGAATAGGTATGGCTTTTGCACGAAGCTTCCGAGCGCTGGGATTTTATGACGTCATCACGAATCTCGTTCCAGGCGCACTCTGGATCGGTACTCTCATCCTTCTACTCCCAGTTCGAGAGGTGATACAGGGTTTTCCTAGTGAGGTGGTTGTTGGTGGATTTCTTACCCTGGCATACGTGACTGGACATCTACTTCAGGCGCTGGGCAGCTGGGCTGATTCTCCTACAACATTCGGTGATACTCTCACTGCAATTCAAAATGAGACGACAGCTACGGCACCGATCACAGTCACACACGTTGAAAGATCGTTTTTCACGTTATGTGAGCAGCGTTTTTCGCTGCCGTCGAATTTCGACCATTATGGGAAGCTTCTGAAGATGGTTTTGAGTTACCTGGAGACCACGCCCTATACGCGAGCCCTTCGCTTTCAGTCAGTCTATTCATTTCATCGGAGTATGTGGGCTGCGTCCTGGTCTCTGCTCGTAGTGCTCGCTATTTTAGGTGGCCTTAGCGTTCTGGGGCACTCTCTTCTTCCCTCTAATACCATACTTGGCGGTGTTACTATTGCTGCACTTGTCGGCGTTGTTGTCTTTTGGAATCGTAAAAATAAGTTTGACAAGATCTTTGTAAAGTATCTGTTCGTCGACTTTTATAATGCACAGAAATCGACCGTATCTGGAGATTCTGGTCCCGGGAGCTAAGCTAATCGGTAGTCACATTCTCCACTGTGGACCAATGCCGACATTTTGCTCCTGACGCTATCTATATGGAAGTAGTACCGGAACTCAAGGTTGGGAACGTTATCGGAATGATCTCCTACCAGCAGGGACTCGATACTCGGTCTCGGGATCTGGGTCGCGCTGCCTCCGACTATAAGAAAGATGAACTTACTATGATACTCACACTAGTCCCATAGTCCTCGTATCTTTAGTCGCTTGCCGGGAACGATCGACTCGTATATATTCTGCAATTGGGCGTAGTTGTCTTCAGATTCTGCCCTGTATTCGTTCGTGAGAACAACGGGGTTGTTCACTGCCCCCTAGCTGTCGATCTTCTCGACGTCTCGAAAATCTCTATCGCCTTTGTGAGCAGCTCCTCGACCGTGTGGGTGGTCTCGTTCGCGTTCAGAACGGAAGCAACGATGATGGCGCAGGAAAACAGGCTACCCGTCGTACTGGAAGTCACGGTGTTCGTTATCGATGGGTGCAGGATTCCCTATCTCTTCTGCAAGGCTTTGGAGTTCAGATATCGTCATACTATCTACAGGTTCGCTAGTTCGCATCCGTAACTCCCTCACTAGATTTTCTCGATTGGCAGGTACCCAATTGTCGCCGAAGTAGTATCCAAAGATCTCTTCGGTCCAATAATTGTCCTCCACATCATCACGAGTTGCCTCAAAGTGATCAAGCCTACTTCTAACATGGCCTTCAGATACGTCAGCGTCGATATTATTGGTGACTGCCTCTGCGTCAAACCAGTCATCAGGATTTGCTTGGAGAAAGTCGATGATCTCCGAGTCTATGGGCGCCATAGTGTCATATTGAAGACTGTTATTTAAATATCTTTGAGTACCAGAGTGAAAGTGAAAGTGGAAATATTCGAGTAACTGGATTGTAATTTGAGATTCTAACCACAAATCTTCAGAATATACCTGCTGTGTATAAGACAATAGTAACGCAGGGAAAATAGTGGAAAACAATTAAGTTTAGGTAGTGCCTTTGTTGGAGTAGGTCATTGGGAATGCGAAGGTGTCCGGTGACGCCCGGCTCACAGCACCGTCGACGCCTGCTTCTCGAACAGCGCCCGGTCTCACGCCGAGGAACTGCCACCTGTAGTGATCGTGAACACGCCACACTACACAATGAGTACCAGCGATTCCGACGACTCTGACCGACTCGAACAGTATATCCGCGACGAGAAGGGCCACCTTCCCAGCTGTGAGAGCATGATCGCGCTCGCGAATTGGCTCTACGCGAACGAGTATTTCGAGACCAACGATCGCGAAATCCCCACGAGTGACCTCAGAGACATCCTCAACGATCGGCTCGAACACGGGGTCGATACGGTCCTCGACCATCTCGAAGAAATCAGCGTCATCGCTGAGGTCTCGCAAGGTGGTGGGCAATTCATTTTGCACGAACGGACGGGAGAGCCGTTCTTCGACCCGAACAACAGGGAGATGATCCCCCTCCTTGAAGAGGAGATCTCGAGGTTCCTCGAGGACCTCCATGAGCAGGAAAGCCAAGCGCTGGAATCCAAAGATGCTGGCGACGATGAGGCTCAATCAATCGCTGACGGTGGAGAACCCGAAGACGTTGATTCGGATATGACCGACGAGACAGAGGCTGGCGACGAGGAGGATACAGACAGCGCGCCGACAACGCTTCGCTCAGTCGCTGCAGATGCATTAGACGTCGAACTCGTGGTCGAGGACGCGCTCATGAACCCCACGGACCACATCGAGCGGATGGTCCGATTTGACGACGTGGTCACGGCCGTCATCGAGAGCGACGAAGTAAGTCGGGGGCAGGCGTACGAGCCGATGGGGTGGCGCAACACTGCCAACAAGTGGGTGCTGACGACGACAGCGAAAGCACGCAAAGAGAACGAATCGTTGACGTAATCGGCTGACACCAGCAAACAGTGTCGATTCGCTACCTTTGTTCTCGAGAAGTTCCACACCGATTGGCAGATCAACTACCGTCCTGGTAGTTTCAGAAAGTCGAGACCGATCAGTTGTTCTACGACCCCACAAGCACTGCGGGCACGAGGTGTACGGCGAGGTTGCGGGACGATGAACGGCCGAGGACCTTCAGGAAAAGACGGCTATCGTTGGCCAACCGAATCAAATATAGCTATATCTGGTTGAAACTATCCCGTCTCAGCACCATATGACACAAATGTTATATTCTTTGTCTTTATAATTCATACTTAGCTATGTCGTCATATCCATCTGAAAATTCACTCGTGGTGAACGCAACACACCAAATACTGACTCGTATCCGTGGGCCGTATAATCAGACGACAGCAATCGCACCAACACGATATCAGGAACACCAGGCTGGTGGAGGATACGACGTTGAACTCCCGTTAGCGATGCGACTTCTATTCCAGTATAAAGCACCCAAGGCAGAACCAAACAGAGGTGTTCGATTCAAACTCGATACTCAGCAGATCACAACACTTGCAACCCGGGAGCCAAGTGAAGTCGCTTACTATGCATGTCCTGTCGTTGACTCTAACAATCAATTATCGAATGCGCTGACGGAGTGCTATTTTATCGATGCACAGGCGATCGAAGCTGGATCTTCTCAGCTCTACATTCCGACTGATTATCCCAATTCACCTGTACAGGCGAAATTCAAGGATTCCTCTGACAAATCTGGGTGGGCTGGAGATCCAGTGAACTACTACGAAATCCCGCATACAGCTGTCAAGACGTGGGATGACATAAGAAACGGCATCGAATCACGGAACATTGGTATGGTCATTCGTAGGAGCGGATCAACAACGGCGTCATACGACGTTTTCGTGGATCGGTTACAGGACCTCTGGGCCCTCCACGATGATACTCTTGAACAAGTCCGAACCGACGGAGGTGAACCGAATGAAAATGGCGAACAGCGAATTGAGCGCCTTGTCTCGTTTGCACGGTTTCAACATCTTCAACTATTTGAAGAATCTGACGTAGAACTGCCCGATATCGAACGTCATGAACGCCATCTACGAGATACTCTCGAAGGCTATCAAACTGTTCGACGACCCGATGTTCACGGAATCGGGCGAGCACAGGAGCTTGTCGCTCAATCTGGTAGCACAGGTTGGAATCAAGCACTCCCACTCGGAAGTCAGTCCTGAATCAGTTCATCGAGCGAGCAGTGCTTCAGATTTCGCAATAAGCGCATATATGGAACGGCTGCTTTACTGATTTCGACGTGAAACAACGAAGTCGTCATGGTGTACTAATCCTCTGTATACCGCAGGTCGCTCTTGACAGTGGTTCGGTAGTTCGATCAGGCCTTACTGAATAGATGGCGTGTATCTTGCACGGGGTCAGTTCGATACTACTTCTATACCTGCTTTTATCTGATGCCGATAAATCGCTGAAAAGCCTGCCAAAAGGAGAGCTCCCCCAACGGGTAATCGAGGAGCTCCACTGATTTCATCAGGGATGCGTGTCGATCCCGACGCTTCTCTTGAGCATCCGGATTAAGAGTATCATCCATCTCTAAATCAGAGTGCTCAATCTGTTTCAGACGAGACAGCTCAGTCAAGATATTCTCTAGTACCCGCCTTTCTCTATCATTGAGTAGCATTGTCGTCTCGCTATACGATTCGAGAAGTTGCTCGTGGAGTTGCCATATGAATGAATCCTCAATCATACACTGCTCAAAAATAATCTGGTGGTTCGTTCTCTCTAGCCATCCGATGAGGTTGTTCAGCTGATCGATCTTTTCTTTCCTATTCCTGTAATAAACGAGGAACTGCCCGCTCAAGACACCAGAGACGGCACCGAAGAACACTACGGAAAGCTCAAACGCGAGAGACTGTAGTACCATAGCAGATAGTTCGATACGCCCCGTTCATTATTGTTTATCTTGATAAGATGCTGATTGACGGTGAGAATACAATAGTTCGAGGCACTGCTGACGACAACCCACTGAATCCACCCTCTATATTCAGCAGGTGACTTTTGGCAAGTTTCAGATATATCAATAGCCACTTCGGTAACAGCTTGTCCTGTACCTGCCATTAGAGGCACTGAACAATTGTTATGTGTTTTCACTCGAGGGCTGGACCATGACGCGGAGTGCTACATCGGTTGCATTCCCAAACGGGTACTGATGAAACTGGAGAATTTGACGCAGTATCACGTCCGTTGAAGACATGAATGGTCTCTGCTTCGTAGTAGCGACAATTGAGTCGCGTCTTTCGTGGAATACTCGGTTCTGGTTGCGTGGTTTGATTTGATCGGGAAGCTTAGTGTAGCGCAAGTGCGGGGACGAACCACCGATGTGGATCCTCGAGCCCAGACAATTTCTCGCGGTCGTCAATCGCATCTCCCCACTCGTCGTACAAAATCGGAACGTCGCTACCTGAAATCGAGAAAAGGATTGAATCGATTAGTCAGGACCCTCTGAACCACCGTCCAATTCTGTTATCTCCGTTCTTACCGTCGCGATCCCATAATCGATACTCATAGATAACGCTCCGGAGCTGTCGGCAAGCATCAGTCGCTCGCTGTGCGAGTTCGTCTTCGCTTGAGGGGCGAAGTAGTCGAGTGTACCACTCACAGGCGTCGGCGGCGAGTTCGAGCCATGCGACTCGAGTGGTGACGTGGCCGTGATGACGGCCAGCCATCCAGATCGTTGTAATCGTCTCAAGTCGGTCACCGACTGTCTCGCCGCCACAGACCGCCAACCACTCGGTGCGCAGTTCGCACGCCGAGACGACTGTGTTGCAGAGTTCGGTATCCACCTCGAGGATGACATGATGGTGCTGGATCTGCTGGATCTCGAGGATTATGCATCGATGTCGTTGATAGTGAGTTAAATCTGATCCTGATGCGATACCGCACAGGCTCTCGAGCAATAGACTGTCGACGTCCGATTTTCACAGGCTGGATTCAGACACGTGTTGCTCGAGTTTCTGAATCGATGGGATTGTCGCTGTATCATGGGTTCCACGCAGACACGGTTTCGACCGCGCCTGCGCCCATCTCAGGCGCACAAAAACTGAGGAGCGACGGAAGTGACCTACGCGTCGTTTCTGCGGATGTTGTAGCTATCGAGACTGTGATTACCTGGGTCACTTAGGCGTGTGTTTTCTCGATAGCTCCGGGTTTCGAGTTCCTAATCCCCGTACGTTTTGGAGTGGTGTTTTTAACGGAGTAGGGAGACATAAAATATGATGGCAGACGACGAAGCGCTGGAAAACCACTATCGATTTACACCATCTATTGATTTATATTCTGTACTCGAGGCACTCGAGATCGAACACCTCGAGGTCTCTCCACGGCGTACAATCGCTATTTTCTCTCAATCGATACTGAATATCGAAGTGAGCGCCGGCCAGCTATCCGATGCGCGAATGATACGAATTGAGATATTGGATTATCCAACAGGAGCGGCTACTGATCCGGAAACACGGCTTGAGAGAGTCGCTGACAGTCTCGCAGATGCTACATTAGCTGATATACAACTTTCTGAGAGTAACCAAATGAGATAAAACTATTTACTAGTCCAGTTCCCACCCACAAGAAATGGCGACCGGCAGGGAGTATCTGCCTAAACCCCGTGTTTTCGGCGTTTTTCACGGCAGTGTAAGAGGATGGCTGGCTCTTGCCTTATGTTTTGAATTACATAATTACGACGTCGTAATAACACATAAGACACATCGGATTCCGTCTAATGGGTCCTACAACCCTAGACACCACTATTTCCGGATCTATCCCATCGAAACATAGCTGAAATTAGCATTATTGGGAGTTTTGACAACAGTGAAAGGACCGGATACATAGCAACCTTAGCGTCCATCGTTTCCGAACGGAAGTTATCGCGGAGGGTATCACCCTCTCCGTGATTTCCGAAGCTTCGTGTCATCTGTGAGTACCGGTTAGAAATCACCCCTCCACTGTTTCCGGAGCTTTTCCTAACGGCCGATCTCGAAGACCCTCACTCCACCGTTTCCGGAGCTACCCGCGGAAAAGGAAGGGAGCAGCCAAGACAAGCGCCATGAATCACCGTAATGATTTTCGTTTCCAGCTTCATGATGCACTTCTCTAAACACATCTAGTTCTAGATCTTTATTCCTAGGTCTAGTACGGTTATTGTTTTAACTTCATTTACTTAATTCTTTCCTCTGTTATAGAGTGGTCTGAGACTCTTCTTAGAGATGTTCCCAATAGCTTCGGAAACAGTGGAGTGAGTGTGTTTTATAAAGAATAGAGCTTAGGAAATGGTGGTGTGGGATGTGTTTATATAATATATAGCTTCGGACGCTTCGGAAGCTAAGGAAGCGGTGGTTTTATCATGTCATGGTGAGTGGCAATCTCGCATGGGGATGTTTCAACGAGATCGTCAGGTATTCGCTGACGCTGAACCCCTTGACGACTCTTATGAGCCTGAAGATATTCGTGAGCGGGATACTGAATTAGAAAAGTACCAGCGAGCACTTCAACCAATCATCGATAACCGGCCGACATCAAACATCTTTCTGTACGGCAAAACAGGAACAGGAAAGACTGTTGCGACGAAGTTTATGCTGTCGCATTTGGAAACCGATGCAGCGGAATACGATGATGTCGATCTATCGACTGTTTGGGTTAGCTGTGAGAATCTTTCTTCATCTTACCAGGTCGCTGTCGCTCTCGTTAATGAACTTCGTGCAAATCTGGAGAAAGACCGCATTAGTACTACGGGCTACTCTCAACAGCGAGTTTTTGACCTTCTGTACGAAGAACTTGACGCGCTCGGTGGTACTGTCGTGGTTGTCCTCGACGAGATCGATAATATTGGGGATTCTGATGACATTCTCTATGGGCTTCCTCGAGCACGGTCGAACGGATATGTTGACGATGTCCGCCCAGTGATCATCGGTATTAGCAACGACTTCCAGTTCCGAGATAATCTCTCACCGAAAGTCAAGGATACACTCGCAGAAAAAGAGATTCTCTTCCCTCCCTACGACGCGAACCAATTGCGCTCGATTCTCCAACCACGTGCTGAGAAAGCGTTCCATGATGATGTCTTGTCAGATGATGTTGTCCCGCTTTGTGCAGCGTTTGCTGCCCAAGATACGGGCTCAGCTCGCCAGGCGATTCGACTACTTCGCGAGGCTGGCGAACTTGCACAAGCCAATGACTCCGATACTGTATCCGAAGAGGACGTCCGAGACGCTCAGGACGAACTCGAAAAGAACCAGCTCTATGAAGGAATGCAGGAACTTACGACACAGGGACATGCCGTACTCTGTGCGCTTGCATATCATCAAGCGGCCGGTGACATTCCTGTCCGCTCTCGTGACCTCTATAATCGCTACGTGAAGATTTGCGACCGGCTTGATGCTGATAGTGTGAGCGAACGGCGTGTCCGCGATCACCTGTCGGATATGAATATGCTTGGGCTCATCAACGTCTATGAGCGGAACGAGGGACTCTCTGCTGGTCGATATCACGAGTACGAACTTGATGTCCCATTGAAAGCGGTTCTTGAGGTTCTCCTCTCAACAACTCGCTTCAAAGAGCTTGCAGACATTATTCAATCAACGGCTAATGATAACAACCTACTTCAGTCGGACATCTTCGACTACTGAAGCCGGTTTTTGAAACAAGGATATTCAGCAGCCGGGATCTGTATTGCTGAAAGCTTCGGAAACGGTGGAGGGGGTTTGGATAGCTGGTTGTAGGAGGGACTTCGGAAAGCTACGAGTTAACCTGAACTCAGGAGTCTTGTGTTGCCTTCCCATTGATGATATCGGTAGTGCTCATGCACTCTCGACAGCCGTGAACCTCCCCGTTGTTGTCTCCGAAAACACGGCGGTACCGGGCGGTGACATGTGCTCCACAGTTCTGGCACTTAGGCATTAGACAGCTACTGAAAAAACAGGATTCAATCACCTTGTAGTTTTATTCTCAAAAGAGAATTTCAACTTGGCCCGTTATTCTCGGGCTGTTCAAGCAGTTTGGCGATTGTTACGAACGCATCGAATTTCGGTGGCGAACCCTGCACTTGAATAACCTCCTGATCACGACGATACTGGATGAATTCTACCTCCGCAGTCTTCGGAAGATGGGTATGCTGTAGATCCACCACGATCTCATCGAACTTCTCCCACGAATCCTCTTCCGGTGGATCATCCTCCCAATCAGCAATCGTCCCTACAAGCTCCTCAATGGGTACAGGACCGTCCTTCTCATACAGATAGTATAGAGCATATCGCCTGCGTTCGTCGCTGAGCAACTCGAATATCGTGTCTAATGATACCATGTGTTGTAAAGAGCCGTACTGTTGATTTAGCCTCATCGCTTATTCTAACTTCTAACCCTTTTCACACCGGTAATTTCGTGAAATGATCGTTCTAATGTTCGTAATGTTCTAATGGGTGAAGAGAGAGGTACACCATAATGATATACGAGCATCTGGACTCGGACCTGGTGAACGAACTGCTCGGTGATGGGCGTGCAAGTCTTCGAAGCCTCGCGGAGGAACTGGACGTCTCGGTAACCACTGTCTCGAACCATCTCTCCGACTTGGAGGAAGAAGGTGTTATCGAGGGGTACACGCCAATCATCGACTACGACGCGGTCGGGTATGATGTTACAGCGATCATGCAGCTGAAAGCTGAGGGCAGCGCCCTACCTGAGATCACGGAAACGCTGCAGGATCACGAGCAGATGATCTCAGTTTACGAGGTTACGGGCGACTATGACGTGATCGCCATCGGCAAGTTCAAAGACACGGATGATATGAACGATCAGATCAAATAGCTGCTGACCGATCCTGACATCAAGGCTTCGAACACCAGCGTCGTCCTCAACAAGGTTGCGGAGAATGAGCAGTTCGAACTGGAAACCGAAGACAGCTAACCACGTATACTACGTCGCCTACAACTGGTAGAATCTCGGTTTCTAGTCTACGGGTTCTGTAGACTTTCTTCTAGCTTGATCTCCTGCTCGAGTTCTCCCTTCTCTCGCTTTAGGTCTTAAACTCGAGTAAGTGCGGATCGGGCACTGACTCTTGTACCAGTTTCGCTGCAGCCCTGAACTGAATCCGGCCACATTTTCCCGTTTCCAGCATTACCTCCGCCAGACTAGTTCTCATCTAAAGAATATACGGCTTGATCACTGAAATCCGTATTCGCCAAACACTGGCTCGAATCCCCTATCGAGAATCTGCTCTACTACTGTAGCGAACGCGTCGCGATTTTCTGGATCCTCAACGAGCGATCGAAACGTACTCTCGAAGTGATGCCCATGCGAGGGACGCTCCGTACTCGAGGTGTCGTGGGCGGCTTCGTGCAGCAACACTAGATAGAGGTCGTGCATCCACACGGCGCGCTGCCGACTCGTTACAGCCGAGTCAGTGATCACGATATATGTCCGACCATCAGTCCACGCATCGGCACTTGCCTCTCCGTAGTACACGTCGCGATCGATTCCCAACTCCTCTGCCAACACTCGAGCGAACGAGAGATACCGTCGCTGATCGGCGTTCAATTGCGACTCATCGTCGATTCGCCGATAGCCAGTCCAGACTCCTTCTGATTTAGCCTGCTCACCGACATCGAATGTCGGCGGGAGTTCAATCGAGGTCTCTTCGTCAGCGGCAATTTCGCGAAGCCGTTGCGTCGCTGAATCACTCGTATCGAGGACGACGTAACCACGCTCGACGAGTTTGTCCGCCCCTTTCTCAGCGCCCTCGGCCCAGCCGATCTTCGGAGCGGCCTGGATCTCCTCGAGACTAATATGGGACTCCGTCGCTAGCTGAAACAGTTGCCGGTCGGCCCACTGTTCTCCCCTTGCTGACTCGGACGCTATTGCCTCGAGCATGACTTCTCGACTCTCGGCTGTGAGCCGATCATCGGAGACGCTCTCGTAGAGTTCGTCACGGGCCTGCTCGAGTGTATCCTCGATCCGCTGCCAGCGATCACAGCCGGATTGGATATCGTTGCGCGCAAAGTTCAGCGTCAGATTGCCCTTTGAGACGACGACACCGCCGAGTCCGTACTCACGCTTGGTCGTTACGTACAACCCGTTACTGTAGATATCAAGACCGTCGTGTGGCGCATACTCGAGTGCGAGGATCGCCTCCTCGGTATCACGGGTAAGCGACGGGTGGGGCGAGTTCGTGACCGCCTCAAGTGGATCACCCTCGTCAACCGATTCCCCGTTGATCACGACCGAGACGCCCGTTCGTGACTGAACGTACGCGAAGCGCTTGCGAAGATCGCGAACGTAGCGCCGCCATCGATAGCTATCCGGATCAGGAACCTCGGCCTCGTAGTGATCGATCTCGACGAGGACGCCCTCGAGTGAGTGGTCAGTATCCACGAGTTGTCCATCGCGACCGCTGACGTCTGCCCACGGTCCTGCGTGACGCTGATCTCGATAGTCGAAGTGAAGTGCGGTGTCGTGGCTCCAAATTCGGACGGCGCCTTTCGCGATGATTGCGCCCTTTCCGATGCCCCATTCTCCAATCGTCTCGTCGTCTGATCGTTGCTTGCTTCCTGCGCCGAGGACCGACAAGTTACGTCGTCCTTCAGTTGACTCGAGGTCAACGCCAGCGCCATCATCGAGGATAATCGATCGCTCAGGCGAGATACTGACCAGAACGCGAGACGAACCAGGACTGTCAATCCCGTTTTGAACTGCTTCCCGGATCGCGTCGGTAAGATCCGCCATCTGATCTTCGATCAGGTACGTTGCAACCCGCTCGTCAGCGGTCATCGTCACTGTCTCTTCTGTCCGTGTCTCTGTCGTCCTCGAGTCGTCTGCGTCGTCGCTCGCGAACTCCGACAGGGGCAAATGCTCTGTCATGGTGTCCACCCCTGTGGCACCGCACAAACCGCACCGAAGAGCTGCTCAAACGGCTCTGTTGAAAATCGTAGGGTAGTGGGGGTTGTGATGTAGAGGTGCTGCCTGGGCGCGGCCGGAAGTTGAGTTTTCAGTCGAAACGCGGTGATGAATGGGAAGCCCTCCGTTGTTCTGCTCAGCCTTGTTCTGGTGCTTGTTGGACAATCGCAAACCAAAATTCCTCTACTTCTTGGACGAAGTCAACGAAATCCTCAGGCTTAATTGGTTTCTTTATGTATGTATCTGCATCAAGGCCGTGTGATTGTACGATCTCTTTTTCTGCGTCAGAACCTGTGAGTACAACAACGGGGATATCACTTAATTCGGGATCGTTTTTCAATTCTTGTAGGACTTCTCTGCCGCTTTTCCCGGGTAGTTGAGGTTCGAGTAGAATGATGTCTGGACAGGGTTTGTCAGCATACTCTCCTCGTTGATGGACGTAGTCAAGCGCTGATTCGCCATCAGTGACACTGTGAATAGTATTCAGGACCTTTGCATTTCTGAAATTCTCTTCGAATAGACGAGTATCGCCACGATTGGGTTCGACGAGAAGAATATCGATTGGCTCGCCTAGTTGCTCGTCTGCTGAAGCCATCTACCCCGGTTATTGTATCCGGAGGTAAAACAGCGATGGCAGTGTTATTGAACTGTCTCTGATCCCTACTGATCGGTGGTTTTTCAGACTGAGGTAGTGCTGGCGCACCACCCGTAACTGGGCAGGAACAATGAGCTGGAAGCAAGATAATTAGTGCGGCCCCTATCATTACATTGGCCAACCATGTGTTGGTATGTATGGGGGATGACTACTCGTCGGACGACGCAAGAACTGATGCATCAGATGATGCGTTGTCGAACACAGATGAGGACGAAATCCCGCTCTCACCGAGCATCGTGTTCGGGATTTTAGCGGACAAACAGGATCGATTCGTTCTGTATCTGCTCAAGGAGCGTGGTGGGACGATCGCACTGGACGAGTTAGCCACTGCTGTCGCGGCGTGGGAGAATGAGACGCGCCCGGAATTGATCACGAAAGAGATGGAGGATCGGATGCAGACACAGCTTTATCACGCCAGTATCCCGAAGCTCGCTGAATACGGGCTCGTAGTGACGCAGGAGTCAGAAGCGGTGACGCTTACTGAGCGAGGTGAGCAACTGGATGAGTATCTCGAGTTCGCCAAGGAGCGAGAGCGCCGGGATGTTCAGCAGTTTCTCGCCCAGAATCAGCGTGACCATGATCGGTGAGTCGTTCTCTGTCTTTGGGTGGGTGTGCCGTCTCATACCTATAGTATTGGTGAGTGGGTTTAACTGAAGAGAACTGTTACGCTCACTTACTTCCAGTTCCGGAAGGGGGGATTATACATACGGTGACTGAAAATACCGATTCAGATCAGATACTACTAGTAGAGGATAACCCGGGGGATGTCCGATTGATTCGAGAGGCTTTTCGAGATGCCGAATTCCACGCAGTCATTCATACTGCTATCGATGGTGTCGAAGCCATCGAGTTCTTGACAGACGAGGAGTCTCCGTGTCCAGATCTGGTGTTGTTAGATTTGAATCTACCACGCAAAGATGGGTTTGATGTGTTAGAGGAGATTCGTAATGACCCTGAGCTACAGCGTGTGCCGGTGCTTGTACTGACGAGCTCGACGGCGAGAGAGGATGTCGTTTCGAGTTATGAGGAACAGGCGAATGCGTACTTGACGAAGCCTAACAATCCTGAAGAGTTCATGGAGTTAGCGCAGGCGGTGGAGGAGTTCTGGATTGATCATGTTCGATTGCCGCCTTGTCCGTGAATACATTGGTTCGATGATCGATTTCTATCCGATATCGAATGAGTGATGGTTATTCTATGAATATTGATTTTAATTGAATATATGGCTCCTCAATGACATATATGTGACGTCTGTTCGACAATTCCATTATTTTCTTCAATAGGGATATTCGACGGCATGTTATGCAGGATTCTAATCCTGTGGTCAGAGTAGTAAACGCGGTGGCTGATCGTGAGGGTGTGGATCCTGTCGAATTGACTCCGCCGCTTCATTCTGTGATTGATACTGACGCACTTGACGCGTTGTTCCAGTCCCCCTCTCAACAGGATCGTAGTAAGGTCTGTGTTGAATTCCGGTATAAGGGCTATCTGGTTCGGGTTACTGGTTCTGATGAGGTAGAGGTGGTTGATTATTCTTTACGAGCTGATACAGATTTAGAAATTTGAATGACGTTAGAAGGAGTATGAGTACATTTATCAGAATACGTTAAAAGAATCAGGTATGTACGATCTCACGGGGTTCCAGCGTGACTTGTTGTACGTGATTGCTGGACAGGACGAGCCACATGGGCTGGCGATCAAGGACGAGCTTGAGGAGTACTACGAGAAGGAGATCCACCATGGGCGATTGTACCCGAATCTCGACACGCTCGTGGACAAGGGCCTTGTCGAGAAAGGACAGGAGGACCGGCGAACGAATTTTTACACGCTGACGCGGCGCGGTACGCGTGAGATCGAAGCACGGCGGGAATGGGAGAATCAGTACGTCGATCTTGATTGACTGTTGAGAGTGGGTTTTCAGCCAGAGCGGAGGGGGTGGTGGGTGACGTCCCTCTGACACGCTGTTGTGATCCAATCCCCGGTGTGGTGTTTTTGCTCGATCAATCTATAGATGTCGGCTATTCCCAGCTGCGACGAGAGAGGTTCTCGCCGAGTGATGCCTTATTTGGTAGGTTCTGGGATAATTGAATAGGTTTGTTAGCATATGTCTCCTGATGGGGTAGATGGAGAGGATGGTGAATTGTTGGAGGCCCTTCCGCTGTCGCTTGACGCGATTCTGGATATACTGGCGAACGAACGCCGCCGCGCTCTGCTGGAATAATTGTGGGATCAGTCTGACGGGATTGGTTCCTTCGAAGGGGCTACTGAGCATACGCTGTTGAGATTAGGGCAGAAACAGGGGGTTCAGCCGAATCATGATGATGTCCAAGTTGACCCTCAGCATCATCATCTCCCGAAAATGGCGGATGCTGGTGTGATCGATTACGATGTGAGGAGTCAAAAGATAGAGTATCGAGAGGATGGACGGCTTGAGGAAGCGTATGATCGGGTGAGTAATCTCGGTATCAAGTAAGGGGTTGAGTTGTGTTCCGAGAGTAGTGAGTGGGGATGACTGGTGGTACGGAAGTGAGGGTTAGTCGGACAGATCTGTCGAAGATGGATTGTGTACTAATATGAGTGCAGGTTAATGTGCAGGCTACCACTCTGTTCGAGCGGCCGAACGTCACCTATTGGTCGGTGGCTGATGGCATGGTTCTAGAGAATTTGGACCGTGGACATCATCGTTATCATCGATGTGAATAAGCTAGTAGAGCTACACGTCGCAATTGCTGCACGTACTTAGAAACCGTCTCCTGGAGGGCATCAATCCAGACTGTCGTTCAGAGTGTATAATAAGTTGGCGAAGAGGGTTGCTCTGTCTCTACTGATCCCTCCTGTCTGCGCTCTTGAACCGTCGCTCTCCGAGATATGCAATCTGTCCCGAGCAAATCAGATTTCATCCTGTGTCGAAAGCCCGGTGACCGATTCGCGTCCTGTATTCAGCACGCTGCTGAAACCTATCACCGATTGCGGGTTTCAACAAGGTGACTCAACCGTGTCCACGTGCTGCGATAGTTCTCTTCCTGCGGACTCGAGAAGTGAAACGGTCCCTGTCGTCTGTAGTACAGCACCGCACTACCGTCTCGAGTGACCGGTCGATCGGAACTCACGACCAGTTAGGACTGGCAGATATCACTGTATAGGGACCGCGTTTGGGCATGACTCACCGGCTACCACTAGAATCCTGATTCCGTCACTGTACCGGCACCGATCAGAAGAACTAGTCAGTATCCTAACGCTCTTTAGGATTGATTGAGTAACTAACAGACGCGCACGAAAGTGCGCTGAGCCGGAGTACGCGCCTCCAAGCAAGCACTCCGGCTCCCACACGCCCCCGCGTAGCGGGAGCAATCCATCGTTCGAATTGGCGAAATAAAGATGTGCCGACGTCTCGTTGGATTTGTGGCAACGGTGCTGGTTCCTCTCGTTGGATTGTATTCTGCGACGCTGGGGCCTACAACTGAAGAACCATGGTCCTGAATATCACCATTCATTGCGATTGTAGCACTGCCATCGATACAACCCGTCTAGCAGTTCAGTCACATATCCGGACTGCGAATGAGGGTCACTGGAACGACCATCGAACTGCCGACTACTCACGATCTCGCCTATGATGCATCCGACTCTGACCACGGTACTCGAACAGATAACGGTTCATGAGGACTGTGACCGAACGGCGCTTCCACCGCTGTACGAGGCTGTCGATCCCGAGGCCGTCACCTCGCTGCTCGAGTCAAATACAGACGTCGTTGTCCGCTTTGACTACGTTGGCTATCGAGTTGCGGTCGGTCCCGACTCTCACGAGATGACGGTGATCGACGAGGACTCGTGACGGCCTCTTGAGGCGGTTGTCGAACAACCACTCACTGTCCTTTCCTCGAGTCCAGAAAATCAAAGTCACCTGGAGACGGGCACTGTGCAGGCATGACCACTCGTAGGAAAACAATCAGTTGTCTATGGACTCGCTTTCCTCGAGGACTGCAACGACGTTCTCCTGCTGAACGTGAACACGTCGATAGTGGACTACGCCGCCGTCAGTATAGAGTCGCTCCTGCTCGAGCGTCTTGCGGTTGCGATCGTCGTCGACGATGCCGTGCGAGCGGAAGACGTAGGCCTGGGTCGTGCCGTCCGCAAAGTGCGTCGCTCGGATCGCCCACTCGTCGCCCCAGCGCTCACGGGCCAGCTGCTCGAGACGCTCGAGAGTTTCCTTACGTCGGTCGAGTTCATGGGTTTCGTCAGCCATCGTCGATTACATCCGCGATCGGATCGGTATTATCGAAGCCAATTCCGTACTCTTCGTGGAGTTCGTCGATGCAACTGTCGCAGAGACGAACCTCTGCCGTCTCGCCGGTCTCGACATTGACGACCTTGTTCGACGTCGCGAAAATGAGCGAGTCGCATCGTTCGCAGGTTGGGTGCTCTGGTTCAGGGTCAGCCATCGATTTCAACCTCGGTTTCTGTCACTGTAGTTCCTCGCTCCCGCAGGTAGGCCATCTGAAAGCGGGCGTACTCTTCCTCACGACTGCCTCGAGTCGCCAGCAGGTGCGCTTAGGCGTACCCGAGTGGTCGCATGACCCGACCGACGCGCTGGGCCCCTTGTCGGCGTAAGCCGTCGAGCATCGACGCGATGTCGACAATGTTCGACGCGTGGACGATCTCGCGTTACCGGTCAAGGTCCTCGAGGTTCTGGTCGTCGCAATCGAACTGCTTCCCGAGGACAACGTCGTAGATTAATTGACTGGGCGACTGCGCCCAATACGGCACATCCCGACAGTCACGACGATATCGCTGATCGTCGATCACGTCGGCACACCTCTATCGAAATGATCGAGTGCCATCTGCTCCGGGCCCGGCGCCTCAGGG
>NZ_RAPO01000013.1 GCF_003610195.1 Halopiger aswanensis
GGGTTCTTCCGTTTTTGGAAGTCGATCCAGTTTTCGGCCCATCTCATCAGGGCGATGGGACAACTCTTCTGAGGTTACATCTGTTCTTTAGAGTAAAATTCCATCAAGTCTGTATCTGTTCCGAAATGAGGAGGCTCTTCCCCGTCAAATATAGGTGGGAATTAATATACTACGAATTTGACGATAGTCGTATGTACGATCTTACAGCCTTCCAGCGAGATCTATTGTACGTGATCGCCGGTCAGGACGAACCGCATGGACTCGCAATCAAAGACGAGCTCGAGGAGTACTACGAGAAAGAGATCCACCACGGCCGACTCTATCCCAATCTCGATACTGTTGTCGACAAAGGCCTCGTCGAGAAGGGGGAACTCGATAAGCGGACAAACTACTACACCATCACCGCTCGTGGCCAGCGTGAACTCGAGGCTCGTCGAGAGTGGGAAGAGCAGTACGTCGGCGAACTGCTCTCAATAGAGGAATAGTTGCATGTCCGTCGCAGGAATAGGGTATCGAGCTATTTTCTTACCCAAGAATTGACTGGCCTGATAGTGAGTTTTGTCAGCGCCGCAGGGGGTGACGCGCGTCCGGAACTACTGTGTTCACCATGAACTTGATTCGAGTTCGCCATGATCGTCCTGTAGATCAGTATAATCGATTTACAGAATGCATAGACTTAATGACAGAGACAACAGACTCCAGACAATGAGCGGGATCGAATTTCATGGCGATTCCCTTATCGTACGCCGCGAACCTAACGCGCTCGACGAACTGGCTATTGACTTTTCTGCAGTTCTATCGGATCTCGGTATAAAACACGTGTTCGTAGCGGGTTATCTCGCGATCTTGACCGGTCGGCCGCGAGCAACCGACGACATTGATGTTCTCATCGAGTCACTCTCAAAAACCGAAATCGAGACGCTAGTCACCAAACTGCGAGATGTAGACTACTGGGGTCCAGCTATGCCCCTAGATAATATGTATGGCAATCTCTCAGAGGGAACGAATATCTGGGTTGCGCCGGATGGACAAACTACACCACATCTCGAGGTGAAGTTCCCGACGGACGAATTTGACCGAGCATCCCTTTCGAACTCGATCAGTGCGGAGATTGGAGGCGCATCGATCCCAATCGGGCCACTGGAACTACAGATCGCATACAAACTCTATCTCGGTGGGCAGAAGGATCTCGAGGACGCAGCACATCTGTATACGCTCTTCGGAGAAACACTTAGGGAATCGAGGCTCGAACATTGGGCTACTGAATTAGACGTCTTCGATAAGTATGACCGACTCTCAGAAACTTGAGCGACTGGCAGAAAAACACGAACAGATATCAGAAGAACGGTTAGAAGCTGTTCACCAGTGGGTTAACTACATTCAGGAGCACCCTCCTGAAGTATGGGGGCCGCAACAGAACGCCGTCGTAGACTCTCAACTTGAGAGTGCCCAAGAAACTGGCCTTTCTGCAGACCACGAACGTCATGTCCAGGCGCTCGCAGAAGAACTAAGTGATATAGACTAAGCTATCGGTCTCACACCGATCGCCCTCCACCCGCTCTCGAGGAGAAAAGCGGATATCTTCTGGATCGCTATGGAATCGAAAAATACAGCTATCACATCTCGTAGCCCACGTGAACTCAAGGCTCGTCGGGAGTGGGGTGTCGAGTACATTGGCGAATTGCTCTTAATAGTGGAATAGTCACGTACCAGTCGCAGATGTAGGAATGTGAGACTGCTCGGTTAATCAACAGTACCTCGAACCTCTGCTATCTGTTGGTTAATAGCTATCAGAACAATCTCAATGAGCTACCGCTATCACCTGGACAGCTTGTTGCTGATACTGACAGCAGATGAGGGGCCTATTTGAATAAGCAATCCCAACAACGGAAGTTACCTGATCACATCCAGTTCCGTTAGTTTCAGTTTCACCGTGGTTGGATCGCCTATATACGGGACCACGGGCAAACCAACGGTAGAGGGGGAACCACACTACTACCACCCTGTCGCAGTCACACGCTCTTCCCCTCACACCAGTAGCTTCAATGTATGTCCACGACGAACTCGCCACCGCTCGGTACCTGTCCGTTCTGCCACGCCGAGATCACATCCGGCGACGTGATCCTCGGGTACGAGACAGCGACCGGACCTACGGTATACGCCGAGTGTCCCGAGTGCCGCGACGTCGTGACCCCGGAGTGACCACCCTATGCTGTTTGTAGGTGTAAACTGGCTACTGGATCTGGTGAGCTGGAATGAAGTGGTGTACGAGTGCCGGCACTGCGGTACCACCGTCGACAGCGATACCGAAACCTGTCCTGAATGCAGCGCTGACGCGATCGCTCAACATCAGATCCCCTGACCTCATGCCAGAACACTACGAGCAGATACTGGAGATTGTAGCGGAGAACCCAGGAAGCACTGTCGACGATATTGAGGACTTGGCAGCGGATCACAGCATCGTCGATACCGATATCCGGGGGCTCCTCGCAGAGGCAGTCAGCAACGACGATCTTCTCGAGTTTGACGACCAGTACTGGGTCATGCGGACAGGCAAGTACCGGTTCGACCGGTACGACCACCCGGAAACGTGACGTTCCTGAATAGCCAGCGATGTATTTTCGGGTGGAGTCAGCCGTAGTCGATCTCCTTCTCGAAGTCGGTCTCGAGTTCTGTATTGATTTCCAGACCGTGAGGTTCCTCTAGGCCTATCGAGAGTAGGAAATCACGTGTCAGTCGTGAACGTCGAAATCTCGAACTAATCTCTTAACCAACAGAGCCACAAATCTCTGGCTATGTTGGTTAAAACCTACGCCTAATTCGGCGGTGACGGCCAGTTATAGGGACTTACAGCCCTTTATAATCAAGATAACAAACACGATGTTATCTAAACTACCTATAATATGGACGACCTCACTGGGTTCCAACGTGACGCGCTGTACGTAATCGCTGGTGCTGACAGGCCATCTGGACAGGACATCAAGGAAGAGATGGAACAATACTACAGTAGCGAGATCAATCACGGGCGGTTGTATCCGAATCTCGATACTGTCGTCAACAAGGGACTCGTCGAAAAAGGCCAGCTCGACAGGCGAACGAATTATTACGTAATTACAGACGACGGCGAACAGGCCATTGCGAACCGGCTTGAGTGGGAATCGAACTATCTCGACGAGCGGCTGTAAGATATACTCTCGAGTCAGAAGCCCGCTGACTGGACGACTGACTCGAGCTCGTCAAGTGAAGATCTAGTCTCTGCACGGTGATCTATCCTCTCCTGTCTAAATTGACTCGTGAGGCTATCGCCACACTCGGGGTGAATGGAGAACTGACGCAGCGACCGCAACCAGTTTCGTTTTACGGTATCGAGACGTAACGAAACCTAAGGACACCAATACTGATGCAAACGACTGTTGAGTGTACTCGATGCGGTGAGCCGATGGAGTTCAAAGCCGGAATGTTCTCTCTTGGCGATGTATTCCTTTGCAACAACGATGAGTGTGTCCGAGTCGCGAAATTCTATCCGGACGCCACGAGAGAGACAGGTACTTCGTCACCGGACTGACAGCGGTCAGCCCCATAACGACCAGACACTCTCGATTCCATCCGCTTGTCTTTGAGCGAGTCGGCGTCTATATATGATCCATTCTGCTGCAGTACTACAGGATCACACGCGTTCACTTGTTTATTAGTAGAACTAAAGACGTAGCAGGCATATGTGTATCCTATGTCAGAGGATTCTAAACTTAAGAAAATCTGCGTCTATGGTTTTGGCATCCTCATGTTGCTGGGAGGTCTTGGCGGCATGTTCGAAGGAGGATTAGGGTTGCTTGGCGGGCCAATTCTTATCGTCACATCTCTACTTCTAATTCCTAAAACTCGCCCACTCATCACAGATGCTATTGATTCAGCTGGTGGCCCTGACCTTAGTACATTAGGGCGCAGTGCATTCATCGGACTCATCATTGTCGGATTTGTCGTTGGCGGGGCACTACTTCCCGCAGCCGATACACCAGAAACGGAAGGTGTGGAAACACCACCATCACCTTCTAATTCGACTGATTCTCCTGGTTCTACATCTGAACCATCATCTGGCGATCTCGACTCTACATCAGACTCATCAACAGACGAATCAACGGATTTACCGAGTTCGTCATCGGACGATTCCTCAGGGACATCATCAGGGGGTAGCTCTAATTCACCTTCTGAGGTCTCCACAGACGACTCTTCTGGTGATACCACGAGTGAGTCTCCTGACGACACCACGTCTGATTCTTCTGATCCATCTACAGATAGCGGCCAAGAGACCTCGTGGACGGTTTCAGTTCTATCTATAACAGATGGAGACACGATGGACGTGCGGATGCCTGATGGCACCACAGACACAATCCGTCTGCTGGGTGTCGATACACCTGAGACTAGTGCTGGGAACACAGACCCAACAGAATGGGAAGGTATCCCAGATAACGCGGACGGACGAGAGTGGTTAGAGCAATGGGGTGGTGAAGCCAGCGAGTATGCAGAAGACCGTCTTGCTGGCGAAGAGATATACATCGAGGTGGATGAGGAGTCCGACCGACGTGGTACGTATGACCGCCTACTCGTGTATGCGTATCAGTCTGAGTCTTCGTCAACCTCGTTCAATCTCAGACTCATCGAGAATGGATATGCACGGATGTATGATAGCCAGTTCTCACAGCGTTCAACCCACCAATCGGCAGAATCCGAGGCACAAAACAACAATGTAGGCGTCTGGGATTACTCCGACTCCTCAAGCACACCATCTGGCGACGGCGGCAGTCAAAATGGTGACATTGTAGTATCAACTATCCACGCTGATGCAAATGGCAACGACCACGAGAACCTAAATGAAGAATACATCGAATTAACGAACGAGGGAAGCTCGTCTGTGGATATGACTGGCTGGACAGTATCTGATGATGCGGACCACACGTACCACATCCCATCTGGGTTCACACTCGATGCAGGCGAATCTGTGATTATCTACAGCGGGAGTGGATCAGATACCGACACAGAGCTATATTGGGGCTCCGGGAGCGCAATATGGAACAATAGTGGTGATACCATTATCGTGACGAACGCTGACGGCGAGACGGTCATCAACCGGGAATACTAATCCTAAGTCATCAATATACTCTATCTCCTCGCCTTCTGTGTTTTGCCGACGACCGGCCCGCGGACGAGGTCAAGCGAGCGGATACCATGCTTGCAGCCCTAGCTGCCCAGCACTTCAGCACGGGGACCGTGACTGGGGTATACATTTGCATGACGGATATCGCGGCCGGCAAGGGGCCGAAACAGTGCTCGCGAGTGAGGGGTACGGTGACTCGGTGGGGTTCGTGGACGGCTTCCAGTTCATCGAGGACTTAGTCGCTGGTGACGGCTGACGTTACTCGGCCTCGAGGTCGCGAGCATCGAGTTCGCCAGCGAGATACTGCTCACCGTCTCGCGTGATGTCGTAGACGCCGTTGCCGAGATGAACGAGCAGCCCATACTCGACGAGCGTTTTACAGCGGTCATTGATGTGCTGTCTCGAGAACCGAACACGGTCACTGTCGGCCATTTTCTTCGGGGTATCGGGGCCAGCTTCGGATAGATGCTCGAGAATTCGATCGTCAGCGCGTGACATCCAGTCGGCGTCAAAGCGCATACTCAACTCTGATTGCGCTGCGATCATCCTACGCCCGAAAAGTCAACTATAGGGTCGGTACGATGCTATAGTTGACTCCAAATCACTTAACACGCTGTAATCAGAAGTGTTAGGCAGTCCATGAGTTCTGCTCCGACAGGACACGGCCCTTCGATTGATCTCGTTGTCGAACTCGTCGAGACGCTCGAAGCGGCTGGCCTTGATCGGGACGAGTACCAACTCTACGATTATGTCGATGTTGAAGCGCTCGAGCAGTTGCTCACCGGTTCAAATTCGGATGTCAAAGTTCGTGTCACCATTGCCGGCGTTCGAATTGCTGTGACGCCAACTGGTGTTGAGGTTCTACACGATGGCTCTGCCAACACATTAGAGTAGAAGTCTAGCTATCCCATCGTTGAGACACTTCTCGCCTATCTCGAGTTCAGCAGCGATTTCGTAGGGGTGGATGTCATAACCAACGAGACGATCGGCTGTGGGTTGCCAGGCTCTGCTTGGGAGCACTGGGAATCTCTGACGCCGCCATTTCGCATAAGGTCGAACGTCGTTATGAGCTCAGAGTAGTAGTGAATTCAGACGCGAGTTGTTGGGCCTGCTCCTCCTGCAGTCCAGTATTTTTAAAGTGATTCTGAAGTGCCCGACGACTTGGTTCCTTCTGATCATTATGTTTCGAGATGATCTGGCCTGCCTGCCAGACAATACTGTCGACACGGAACATCGAGACTGGTCGCTCGAGAATCGCATTTACTTGGTCCATCACATCTGCCCATGCGTCCATCACGACGTCCGTCGATTCGTCTTCGACGATGCCCGCTGCTCGAGCGACTCGCTTTACCTGCAAGTCACAGGGGATCGGTACATCCGTGGGGAGATCGAGATACTCGCCGTTGACGATGAGATTGAACTCATCGTAGGCCTTGACGGCAAGCACGACCGTCTTTTTGTCCATCGTCGTTTCAAGCGCCTCTGCGATCTCCTCCCAGACGCGATATGGATCCACCCCTGGGTACTGGCTGGGAAACCACTCGCCGAATCCATTGTCGATCATGCGAACCAACCGGTCCTGTTTCTGGTCGCGAAGGCGCGCGTTCACCGGTTGTTCCATGAACTCGGCCAGAACCTCGTTGACTGTTGACTCGGAATCAAGAGTGTCCCAGTTCTGCAGGGTCTCTTCTAGTGTCTCCCAGAACCGCTGTGCATCGCCGTTGAGTTGATAATCCTGGGTCGTTGCAAGGATCGTGAGCAACGCCAAGTGTTTCGTACTCTCGAACTCTTCGGTTGCTGAGATGAGGAACTCGTATTCGGGTTCGGATTCGTCAAAGCGAATGATTCCCTCGTACCCGAGGCCGGCGATTGCTTCTGCAACTTCCGCCCGCCGTCTATCGATATCGGTCATACCATCTAGTGTGTATGAACCTTCAAAAATATGACTGAATACGATCTGTTGGGTTTGATCTGGAATGAGGTCTTTCCGAATTGGTGTATATTCTGGGTGCGAGGAATTGAAGTAGAATCTATCAATAGAGGAACCCATGCGAGAAATCGGTCTTGTGAGTTGTACGAAAACCAAGCTCGAGGACCCCGCGCCACCAGGTGAACTATACTCGCCCTCGTCGCTGTTCAGTAAGGCCAAAAGCTACTGTGAACAGCACCACGACGACTGGTATGTGTTGTCGGCAAAGCACCATCTGCTCGAGCCAGACGGACCGTCGATCGAACCGTACGACGAGACGCTTACGGGAGCTCGAGTAGGCGAGAAACGAGCGTGGGCAACCGAAACGTTCGACGAGCTCGACGCAGCCGGATTGCTTGAAGCAGATACGACGCTCGTCTTCCATGCCGGGAAAGCGTACTACGAGGAACTGCTACCGCTGCTCGATGAGACTGCGGTTTCTATAGAGCTCCCCGTCGAGGGCCTCATGATTGGTGAGCGACTTGGATGGTACAACGAGCGGACATGAACGAGACTGGACTCTACGACGCTGATTGGTTCGGCCTCGAGTGGTCTTCGTGGTTGTCGCTCGATCGGGAAGACGGCGACCTAGGGACGATCTCGAGTGCGCCCGGGCTCTATCGCGTTCGACATCGTGATCGAGGTGGACTCGAGTATATCGGTGAAACTGGTCGGAGTACACGGGGGCGGGTTGGTGCACTTGCTCGTGGGGTGTACGCCGAGGAAATGCCTTACCGGGATCCACACACGGCTGCGCCGTGTCTCTGGGCCGTCCGCGATCGATATGGGCCAACGCTCGAGGTCTCGTATGCAGTGCCGCCAGCGGCAGAAGACAAGCAAGAGCGGAAGGCCATCGAGGCTGCGTTGATCGCGCTAGCGCGACGCGAGATGGGCGAAAGTCCGCCGGCGAACTTCGGGCGGATCATCGACGGCTACAAGCAATCGAGCTATAGCAAAGACGGGATCGTTGGTGGGCCATTACCTGAGGGCGAAACGGAGCCGAACAGTGCGCCTAGTCGCGGACCTGTTCCATGGACGAATACCGAGCGCGTTACTGGGCCTGCGTGGATGGGGCTCGAGTGGTCCGAGCCGTACCGACTGGAGAATCGCCTCGAACCAGCGTTACCTGATAATGGTGTGTATCGAATCTGGTACCCGGGAGATGCGCCACCGCTTGCGTACATCGGTGAGACGTCGGCCTTCACTGGGCGATTGCGACGGCACGAAGAGACGTTCGGCAGTGAAGCCCTGTTTTCAGTCGCGACGGTGGATGGCCTCGAGGCAAAGCACAAGCGGACGGAAGTTGAGATGGACCTCATTGGAGCGCATTACTTAGCTACGAATCAGTCGCCCTTGTCACAGTTCTAATTGGAGAGACTCTGTTAAGATCTTCCTCTCGTAGTGGACTTACCAGATAACAACGGAACTGGTGGGGTGAGGAGTATATAAGTAAACACCAACAGCGGAAACAGCGGAACTGATGGTGTTGCAAGTTTAGAAGCAACTCCACTCTGTCCCAGTAGTCTCAGTTATTGAGAGAACAGCGGACAAAGTGGTGTAGGAAGAGACCCCACTATGTCCGCTGTTCGTGGGGAAATGTAACTAAAACAACGGACATGGTGGTGTTACTGCAGAGTCGGGGGGATAACTTCTGTCGATACTATCTAGATAGAACTCAGGTAACACCCTCACCCCACGATGTCCGCTGTTCTTGGAGAAGTGTGTAATCAGTCGGATTCAATCATCAATAGCAGATAACAGCGGAACTGGTGGGGTTAATGGTATATAAGCAAATTCCAACAACGGAAACAGCGGAAGTGATGGGGTATGCTATGACCTGGAATCGATTAACCAGGAATCTCAAATACACCCCATTGTGTCCAGTGTCTCATTCCGTTTTAGGTTGTTACTCAGCAGCAATATCGCTAGCTTCTGCGAGCAGGAACTCCGCCATGTCCGCAGTAAGCCTCAGTCATTGAGAGAACGGCGGACAAAGTGGTGTGCTGCTCTGAGGAAAACCCCGCTATGTCTGTTGTTTGTGGAGAGATATGAGTAAAACAACGGACATCGTGGTGTTACTGCCGGCTCGAGAAGGATAACATCTGCTAATAGATCGAACTCAGGAAGCACCCCCACCCCACTATGTCCGCTGTTCTTGTGGCTAAAGGGAGAGACCATTCTTTTTATATCCACTATGCTCCTCGAAATATCAATATAGGTGTCGTTCGGAAACTATATTGTACTAGGTAATAAAGCTATCTATGTGAATAGTCTTCTCAGCGGGTCTCTTCTTGTTTCCAATTACTGCGGACATAGTGGGGTGGGAGGGTACCCTCTTCGCTTATATAACCACAGAACAGCGGAAACTGAGGAAACGCCGGTGGTGGGTGGTTTTATTATCCTCCCTCGTAATCTTCAGGAAGACAAATGGGAGGAATGTTCGAGCGGGATACGGACATCTACCGTAACCGAGATGCTCTTCGAGAGGATTATCAGCCCGACGAATTAGTTGGTCGAGATGAGGAGCTCGAACGGTACAAAACCGCACTCCAACCAGTTATCAACGGAGAGCAACCGAATAACATCTTTCTCTATGGAAAGACTGGAGTTGGGAAGACTGCTGGAACACGATTTCTCCTCGATCATCTCGTCGATGATGCTGCTCAGTATGATGATATCGAACTCACGGTCAAGATGCTGAATTGCGATGGACTTTCAAGTAGCTATCAAATCGCGACACGACTCGTCAATAAATTCCGGGACGAATCTAACCAGATCTCGACGACAGGCTATCCTCGTTCTACTGTCTATAGTATGCTCTGGGATGAGCTCGATAAATGTGGCGGGACGATTTTAATCGTTCTCGACGAAGTTGACCACATCAATGACGACAGTATTCTGTATCAACTTCCTCGAGCACGTGCTAACGGCAATCTCTCTGAGGCAAAGATCGGTATCATTGGGATTTCTAATGACTTCTCGTTTCGGGACGATCTCTCGCCAAAAGTAAAGAGTTCTCTTTGTGAGGAGGAATTGCAGTTCCCAGCCTATGATGCGCAGGAACTGATCGAGATCCTTCAACAACGTGCTGACGTTGCCTTCCATGATGATGTCCTCGATAGTGGCGTTATCGAACTTTGTGCTGCTTACGGCGCTAAAGATGCGGGTGATGCCCGTCAATCATTAGACCTCTTAATGAAAACTGGTGACCTTGCCCGCGATCGTGATACAGAGACAATTACTGAGGATTTTGTCCGGGATGCCAGAGAAGAACTCGAACGAGGTCGCATTCGGGAAGGAATTACCGGGCTGACTCAACACGGGCATCTTGTCCTCTATGCCCTGATCACTCTCGAACAGCAGGGTGAGACGCCAGTTCGGTCTCGAGATATCCGACCGCGATACACGAGTTTCGCGGAACAGATCGGCGTTGATCCGCTTGTCCCTCGACGGATGCGTGATCATCTTGGTGAGCTCTCTATGCTCGGAATCGTCTCAGCTGTTGAACGAAACGAAGGGAGACGTGGTGGAACCTATCGAGAATACTCTGTTGATATGGACGTCAATATGGTCCTGAACGCACTTGAGGAGACTATTACAGAAGTCGGAATCCACGAGTCGATTGCTGATAAATTCGACCAGGATACAACTCTTAGCAAGTATACCTGACCCCACTATGTCCGCAGTAATTTTCGGCAACTCAGAAGAACAGCGGACATGGTGGGGTTCCAGTAACCTTAGCTGACCAGACTTGCGGTATCAAGACTTGAATCAAGGATCTCGAAGTCTCGAGTTACAGACGACGGTGAGCAAATTATCGAGGTACAGCAGGAATAGGTATCACGATATTTTGACTAACGAAGCCCATTGCCACATGTAGTTTCCCACGTGAAGGTTAATCATCAGTTGAAAGTGCTATAATACAATAACTTACATCAGTTCATCATCAGTTCGATTCTTTATCAGATTCTCATACTCCTTCTTCTGGAAAACAATATCACCGTTAGCTGCCTGTCGATCTAAATTTAGATCTGTTGTCACGTCTACTGAAATTGACTCCGGAAAAATATTCTGACGAGGGGTACCCGGGTTAATATTTCTTTCCCGAAACGGATCATCTACCTCAATATAGTCTTGGAGATTATCGGCCGTAGCGAGCGACCGAATTAAGTCTGCAGCCTCAGCTGGCGAACAACTGATATCCCGACGAGCTTCGTGCCGTTTGCGAGCAGTCCTCAAAACCTCATTCCTGTCAAAATTACTGCTTGCGCTCAGTAAGTCCCGAGTTGAGTCAAAAATCTCCAAGACATCATCAGGGATCCCATTGGAGAAACATCGTTGAACACCCACCTGAAGTGAGATATCAACATTCTCTACCTGCATATCATCATAGACATCTTTCATCACATCCGGTCTTTTAATAGCAGAATGAACCCAATATGAATCGGTCTCCTCTGTTTTAGTGGGGTCCTCAGGCGACTTTAAATGGACAATCTCTTTCAATGTTTCCGACTTTACGTCTCCGTTCAACGTGAGAATATATTGGGTCTGGTTTGGCAGATTTTCAGGGTTGAACGTAATAAATCCATCCTCAATTGAATGGACAGTATTTACCGGGTTATAATCTGGTAGACTAAACATTCCCTTGACACGGTAACCCTCACTCAAAGGGATCTTCACTTTCCCAAATTTACGTTTCCGGCCGTTAGGAACCTCAATCAAAAAAGTCATCTCACTCGTGGCCTCCCGGTAATTGTACCGGACAGCCTTAGTATCAGGTCGAAAGTCATCGAGATACTCATAAGCGTTTCTCACTACGTCCACTAAGTTCGCAGAAAGGTTGAGATTGGGGCTAGTCATTTGCTGAACACCTCATCTGGGTCAACCTGATGATTTTCCCAATTGGTCTCTATCTCGGTTTCAAAAACACCGCCTGATTCCTTTCGGTTATCATTAATTTCGATAAGCACTATTTCTGGATCATATACATTATCGAGGTTATCCTTTAGTTTGATTTTAACCTCTAATTCAGTCGCTCGAGCCTTGGTCTTCACCTTAGTATTAGGGCTGGACAGAGAGACATTCTCAGTGGGATGTCTATCAACCACGTTCAAAATCGACGATAATAGTGCAGTCTCAATAAACCTGTAAATTACCGCAGCAACATCTGAATCGGTTTTAGACTTTGACTCTGCTTCCTCCAACGCGTCAGCAACCTCTAGTACTTCCTCTGCACCATACTCATCATGAAGATAGTTGTCCTCCTGTGCAACTCCTCTCATATGCTCTACAATCTGTTCAATTTCTTCCTCTGGAACCTCGTAACCAGCCTCAGTTTCCCATTCCTCTGGCGGATCATCCCAACGGTCAAGATCTTCCTTGTGAACCTCTGTTTCCAAAATTGCTCTAAGCAAATCATGGTGAAAACTCTCCCCTTCAGAAACAAATTCACCGCCTGCCTGAGCATCAATGGATATCTGAGCCATCCCAAAACCGATATACTCCATATCAATCTCTATAGTATCCGGTGTACCTTCATCAGATAACTTGATCCGCTCTGGAGCATCCTGTACCCGTATCTGCGGACGGATAATGCGGGTCGTCGGCTCAAATGAGTCAATTATCGCTCCTTCTTCGTCTAAAAAGCGCACTCTAATTTGATGGTTCTTCACCGCATCCGAGTGTGTATCAGGGTCGGTGAATACAAAGCTTAGGTATCCTGGTGTAATTAAGTCAGACTCTTCCAATACAAACTCACCGGTTTCTGCGTCTTCCTTAAGATCGGTATCTAAGTTGTACGAGTCGATCAATTCTAGTTGATCCGGATAAGAGACTTTGATTGAACTAACTGATCCTGACCATAGGATGTGCATCGGTAGTTCTTCTGAAGCAAGACCCCACGGTGCTAGGAAAGAGTCTTCGATCTCGATTGAAGATCTATTTTCCTCCTGTGTTGAGTTCTCTGGCATTATTATATATGAATCAAAGTCCTAATTGACATATACCTGACGGTGAAAGACATAACTGCAATAATTAAACGCACGTTAGTAAATAACTTAATTGTTACTGAGTATATTCCCTGGATATTTTGAGGGAATATACTTGCTGATTTCGAGTTCAGCAACAACTTCGTACAGTTGGATATAACCAATGAGATGGAGGACTGCAAAATAGACACCACTAGCGTTTTTGAGATCCTATATAACGTCAGTAAGCGGAGAAAAAGCGACACCTGACTACTTTGAAAGCCCCTGACGCGCTCGAGTCCCGCGCCTCGCTGCGCTCCTCAGGCGTTGCGGTGCTTGCGTCGGCGGGGTTCCTCGAGCGCGCCAGCCCCTTTCAATCCCACCCACGTGGAGAGATCAGCCAGCCACCGTTAGGTTGGGGTTCAATCGTAGCGACCGGCACGCCCCGCTCGCCGCTGCCGCCCTCCGCGTCGCACACGGCTCACTTCGTTCGCCGTTTCGCGACCGACCATTCCGGGCTGCCTGCCTGCAGTCGCGGGCGGGCTGCCGGGCTAAAATGGATGTGCCCTCGACGCCAGCGGGTAAGCCCGTCGGTTGCGCCCCTCGCGGGCTTTCGCGTTCCAGCGCTTGGTGCCGCCTGCGCTTCCCGCGCCACATGACGGCGCGGGTGCTCGGCGACAGTCGCGCTGGACACGGACCCGCTGTCCGGGCCGGACACGAGCGGGCATATCCCGCTGGCCGCTCGCTCCGGGCGGGTCGGCGCGCGGTGCTGGTTGAGGACACCTCACTCAGGCGCGCTCTCGCTCGCGCCCTGGAGGGCGCTCGCGAAGGCGCGAGCGAGAGCGCGCAGATGTGACTGTCGGTCGTTGTCGTCGGAAAACCGCGATGTAAGGGCATCGCGGTGGCGGCGCGTGAGCGCCTTCGGAACTTGGTGAAGTTCCAATGTCAAGTAACAACTCGAGTAGCAAGGTCGTTACGGTCGATGAACAGGCATTCGAACAAGCGGGCGATAAGCCAGTCGATGAAGGCCGCTTCCCGGTCGTCGACGAGACGCCAGAGTTTGAGGCAACGGTCGAGCAGGAGACCCAGGCAAAGGTGGATGCGAACCACCCGGACGGAATCGCAAACACCAGTGGAAGTCGGATCCATGGCGCAACCCTGGCCCAGGAGGAGCGGATTCGGGCTCGAGAAGAAGAACTCGAGCGAATCAGTGCCCAGGCCGAGCTCGGACAGCAGGATGGTCGGGCGTGGCGCACACGCCAGAAAGTCGAGGAGATGCGTCGCGACGAGCGGACGGACACACAAGCAGATCCCCGTGCAAAACTCGGCCGGGAGACGCTGGCAGAGGTTAATCAATACGCGCAGCGGTTGGCCGACGACGTCGACAGTAGCTATACACGGGCAGTCATCGCGAAACGAATCGCCAGTCGGGTCCTCGAAGGTGCGGAGTTGGCCGACGCCGTTCTGGACACGAAAGACGAGATGCTGAACGAAGCCGGAACGATCGTTCCGATCGGCCGACTCGAGGAGATCGATCGCAGCGAGGTCAGCGTCGAAGGGCGTATCATCGAGCTGTGGGAGCCTGCCTGTCCCAGTCAGCAGCAAGTCGGGCTGATCGAAGACGATAGCGGGAGAACCAAGTTCACCATCTGGACGGCCAGCCGGCAGACGAAAGTCAGCGAAGGCGACCTGGTCCGGTTCAGGGCCGCGGCGAAGAACTGGTACAACGGTCGATGTTCAATCGCGCTCACCCGGTGGTCGGAAATCCGGTTCCCAGAGCGCAGCCGGTGGTGGGAGTAGCCGGTCGTCGTCCCCCTTTTTTTGCTGGTGTGTCGGTCACCACCACCGCCCACCACCTCCACGGTCCGGGCTGCTTACGGCCAGAGGCCGTTGCGTTGCCGGGCTTTCGCCTACAGTGTGTAGACAGTAGCAGCGACAGTGAATCGCAAAGGTACTCGAGTTCTACGGTGGGTCAAGTTGGATGCCGCCACACTGATTGCACGGGGTCGAGGTCTTGAACTGATGATTCCCGCGTTGCTAGCGTATCCGATATTGGTAGTCGATTCGAGGGGCGGGAACGCATACTGTCAGAACGAACCGCCGACAGCGATATACGCGAAAATGCCGACGACTGTTGCAATCACGTCAAGCACGAATAGAACCGCGTAGTCTTTTGCTTCCATGCTTATATGTGTCTGGGCTGACTACTGGTCTCTCCGAAGCAGGTCTCGCTCATTACGGTCTGCACTGACTGAAACGGATACGAAGGCGGTGGCGACTGACCGGCAGTACTGTAACGACTGCGAGGAGGAGACACTCCATATGGCTCGAGACGACGTTCACGGTGCGGAAACCCTACTAGGCACGGAACTCGAGGAGAACGTGGAGGATCCCGGCAGCCGTCTCCCACAGACTATTGATGTGTTGGATCAATGGGGGCACTTCAAGTTTTAACCAACACAAAGTGCGTATACACCTTCGAATGTTGGTTAAGAAATTGAGCACCCCTCGGTGTCGCTGAAACCGATCGCAGAAAGAGGTCCAGGAGTAACCGATATTTATCAATCCACCGGCAGAGCCAGTAGATTCGGCGCATCAACTCTCAGCTTCAGTCATCTCCTGAAGAAAGTTAAATTGTGGAACAATTCCAGGCAGTAGTAACACGAGACTGCCTTACCAGAACCATATATGATCCTTTAAACATTACTATTGGTGATCACCATAAAGTATATTAGTTGGGGGGGGAGACATATTATTGTATGCCAACAAATAATGGCATGAATCATAGCAGGAGAAGCGTGTTACAAGCAGCGAGTGCAGGATCCAGTCTTCTAATATTTAGTGAATTCGCGAAAGCAAGCCCTCCCGACGGTAAAGTCCGGTATTCTGGATTGAGCTATGACACAAAAACACATATTGAACAAGCAGAATCAACCGGAGAGTTAGAAGTTTTTGGCGAAAAAATAGAGGGAGTATTAAAAGTTGCAGGCTTTGAGCTTCCCTTCGGAAAAGATACTTGGAATGGTATTGATCTAAATAATACAAAGAAATTAGAACCAAAGGGCGAAAGAGGCCATCTAACCTCCTATGAGTTCGTAAGGGATGAAGAGAGATATCTTAAAGATGGACTACCTCTCCAAGTTGAATTTGATACAGACTATGTAAATATAGTCGGTACTATCACTCGACCCTCACCGGAATATAGCCACCTTAGTTTCACACTTAAATCAGAAAGTGAAAACGGATCTCCTGAACAAGTTCGAGGTGCATTACCGGATAACGAGATTCAAATAATGTCCTCGATTCCAGAGGAGGGTATACCTAAATCGACGTCAATAATTCAAACTGACGATATCAAGAATATAAATAGCGGTACTAGTGATATTACAATTCAGTCAAGTGATGATTTCGATGGTGAAGATATTGGTATCGTAGATGAAGAATCGAATTATGGTTCATCAGTTTATGACTCTGAAGATGATGCACTTCCAAATTGTCCAGAAGATACAACAGTAGTCAATGGGTATCGATATAATATTGCATATAGTACATTAAGTATTGGCGATTATGATCCCGACCAATTGCCAGAAAATAACAGTCGACGAGTTTTCCTTCATGGGTTTTTTGAGAATATGCCTACAAACCTAATTGACGAAGATGAGTGTAGTGTTGCAGGTGACTACAATTATCCAGCCCCAGTTGGCGTGAATTATTCTGTTAGGACTTCAAACACTGAAGAAGCGGACATAGGAGATATGTACCCCAAAGAAGAAAACGGTGATAGTGGCCTGAACGATTGGGTTGAGATGGGATTAAATGTTGTTGACGAGTTATCTGACACCTGGGGTTCAGTTGCTACTACTTCCGCGAAGTTTGTACTTGATTCCGGAGATACATCTGATTTAGAAACAGATGAAATTGAAGGGCATGTTAGTAGAGAACTTACATGGAGTTTCAATCTTGATAATAATAACCCAGGTATTGAAAACTTCCCTAGTGATCGTAGCGAAACGTCTATAGTTAGTTTTGATGTAAAACATGGTGCAGCACTCTCTAATGGTGATACGACTGATATCGATATCGAATCAGAATACATATTTAGATATCCATCCCATGATTCCTTCTGCCCGTGTGAATATACCTTTATAAATGATTCTGTCAGTGTTAGCTCCACGGTCGAATTAACAGTAGATTAGGCTATCAGCCAGATCTACATTTGCTTTTTATATATGATTTATAGATATAATATAAACTGATAAGTGTATTGACTGTGAGACAATACCCATATGGATCGCCGTCAAGTCCTCCAACAAATAGCAGGAGCAAGTATCCTCCTGACAGCTGGTTGTACAACTATTCTGGAAAATTCAGGATCTTTTCATTTTGCTATTGTTAACCACCGAGAGCAACAATACCACGTCGAATTTACTGTTTCCGACAATAGTGACGAGATTCTCATCGATGGAGCCGTAGATATTGCTCCACGACCATCCGGCGATGAAGAATATACCGCCTTAGATTTTCCAGATCTCACACGAGTTACGAATGGCGATATAATCGATGCAAAAGTAAAAGTTGGCGGCAATATATTTGAGGAATCTTTTGAAATAACATGCAATAATAATCAAAATGCCCCAAAC
>NZ_RAPO01000014.1 GCF_003610195.1 Halopiger aswanensis
CAATGGCGACCCGCGACGGCTGCGCCGTCGGCGGGTCTGGCACGCTGTCAGCCAGCCGATGTACCCAGTTCCAGATTGCTTGATGAGAGCGTTCTACGCCAATCAAGCGAAGAATTGCTTGTGTCTCACGGAGAGAACAACCGGTCGCGTGGAGACGGACGGCAAACACCCTGACGGGTGTTGCCGTCCGCTCACGCTCCCAAGATTCATCAAATTCCGCCGCGTAGCACTCGCTGAGCAGGTCTGCGAGCATAGTTCCAACCAAACTCTACGACCTGCTCACTTCTCAAACTGCGCTAACTAGACGGTGCCTTCCATACATAGAGATTGGATGCGCCAAATATTGAAGCTTGTTCACACTTACCAATATCTATCGTATCTGGCGATACTCCCCTGCTGGAGCGGCTCGCCGATATCCGGCACCGACTATAACTGTTCGCGGTCGGTCGTAGGTCCTCGAGCAAGTCGTAATCACCGACGCTCGTCTTCGGTCAGGCTGGGCTCTCTCGAGACGCTATCTGAACTCGTCGATATCGACCTCGCATACCGCCGCCGAAATTAGATCAGCGATGTCATCATTCCAGGATGACGTGCCCATGTGACCGCGTCGATAACGTCCGACCGATAGACGGGATCGTCGATAAACGCCACCGCCACGTCTATGGGCATGTTCCGGTACGAATCAGGACTGGCTCACTGGCGCTGTAGCCTTTTGGATATTATTCGTCAGATGGACCAGAGTAAATATTCGTATGTCTGGTAAAATTCCAAATGTTGTATGAAGCCCCAACCAGACCACAATTCCACACGCTCCAGGACGGAAAGTACAGACGACTCGTTGCTCAGACGTCGGAGCTTTTTGAGAGGGAGCACTGCACTCGCGGCATCTACCATGGGTATTGCGACGTTCGGCGGACACGTCGCCGCGCACTTCCCTGCTAGCATCGAAGTCGACATCAAGCCTGGAAGTGAGAAGAATCCAATTAATCCGAAGAGCAACGGCGTGATTCCAGTTGCTGTCCTGCAGACAGACGAGTTCGACCCGACAAGTGAGGATGTCAGGTATCGGTTTGGTGCTCCCGATGTTGTCGCCGAGGGTGGTGGTGCACGTCCGAAACATGACGGTCATGTTGAAGACGTAAACGGTGACGGGCGAGACGATCTCCTGTTACACTTCCCAACAGCAGAGACTGGATTCGACGGAGATACTTCTGAAGGCAGACTTGAATGGGAACGATCTGAGACTGGTGAGCATGGATTGTCAGGGACTGATACGGTGACCATCATCGGCCACGGTCCCAAGTAAATAGCTGTATCGGCGATCGAGTTCCTGCAGAGGAAGAACAGAGAGGGTGCAGGAAATCTCGGGTATTCACTAACAACTATTTGAGGAGTCACTTGGTGATCTCGCGGTGTTCGTCGACGCCGGCGTCGGTCATCAGGCCCTTGACCGCCGTCACCTTCCGGTAGTTGTTGCTGCCTTCGAACGGGCCAACCCGCTCTTTCTCCTGCACGGTCAGCTCGACCTGGCCGCCTCGAGCGTCTTGATCGGCGTGACCAGAAGCCGCATGGACAGTCGCCTCCTCGAGGGCTCGCTCGGGAGCGTCCGACGAGAGCGGCACAGTCTTGAGCCGGCGATTGTCGTCGGTACAAAGGTGCTGCTCGTGTTCTTCGCGGAAGGCGTCTGCTGCCTCCTTCGATCCGAACTCGAACCGCTCAGTCATGGATCGCCTCGTCGAGGACCTCGAGCGCCCGCTCGCTCGGTTCGCCGTCGCCGTTGTAATCGAGGCCGTCGTCGGTGACGAGGAATGGGTAGCGGTACTCCTCGCCGGTCGCATCCTCGAGGACGCCCACGCGCCGGGTGACCTGCTCGCCGTTCTCGTTCGAGTGGACAGTTCTGACCCGACTCATGGGTACTGTCCTGTGATAAAACGGGCGAGACGGCTGTTTTTCAGCGGCCGATCGTGGCCATCATAGCCGCTTTCCAGTTCGACTTCAGTCAGCGGTGACCGATTGAGAACATCCTCGAGGTCGGCGTGACGTGCCACGACTTCTGGCCGGCCGGTGTCTCGACCCAGATAACCGTCCAGTCATTGTGCCAGTAGTAGCCAGCTGATCCTGGCTACGTGACGTTCGCGATCGTCGCGAATCCGATCGCGAGTAGATTTCGGTCGTGGTACACCTCGTCGATGTCTTTCCTATCGTTCTGGGGTGGGTCAGGAGGGCCCATACCTGAGAACGGACTCGAGAAAGCAGATGGCAGTCTGGAATATCATAGTCTCATACTAGTGGGACTAATGTTTAAACAGATTCAGAACCAGTTAACAATGTAGTCATTCCGATCCATCAGTTGACACAAGTTGGTCGTACGTAGGGTGGCATCGTAATCCCGAAGAGCGAGCTTCGGGCGTATTGATTGGCTGACGAGGACGCAGCACACCTCTATACGCTCTTCGGAGAAACAATTAGGAAATCGCGATCCAAATTGGGGATACTCAATTAGACGTTTAGATAAATCTGACCAGATATATTGGATTTAGTCTCCATATATGGGTCGAATTCAATATATCCGTTCTATTTATGGGAGAGAGGAGAAATTATTTTACCTCTTATGTCACCTCAGAGACAGACGTCAATCATAAGTGACGCTTCTGCCTCAGCTTCCCATTTGTCCGGTCCTGCATCGCCACCAACCCAAGTAGTCATCAAATTATGCTCTAAGCTTGAATCATCACAATCTGGAACAGGCTCCATCCAAGCACGACTACCAACGTTGTACTGATTTATAGATTCAGAGGCATCCATATTGTTCGAATAATCCCAAGCAGCAGCGTCACGATAGTCAGGATTATCGGTTAGTTCAGTTCGCTTAGTGTCTGGTTGTGAATAATTCCACGTGAGGCCTCCTCCCGCTCCGTCTGGGCCATAACTGATTCCGACGCTGATCGAATCAATTGACCCAGATTTATTACCAGACGGCGCCGTCGCCGAAATTCCTGGACTCTTCACATCATAAAGACCTTTAGACCAGTTATGTGCTATTCGCATACTCTGAAGACGACGAGGGAGAATTTCATCTGGCCAAAGATGGGTACCTGGAAGTCCACGATACGTACCCACTACTGACCAGAGATCCTTACTATCCTCATCAACGATATCATCTTTAAGCCGCCACGCGAAAGACTCGCCTGTGACTCGGCAGTGAGGTTTCTCTTGATCATAGAGTGTAACTGATCCTCGAGAAATCCATCCATCCCCGGGCGAAATTTCTGGATCGGTTGTTTGAATACTCACATCTGTACTAGTAGACATTTTTTCAGCCTGCAATTCACGCATATCATCATACTCCACCAACTGGTTTAGCCGTTTTTGGGCGAAGTTCTGTGCTTCTGCGATTTCATCAGGAGAGCTATTTTCTCTTGCATACGCAAGAACTGTCATAGGGACACCGTTCTGATCTCGCCGTTGTCCATAGGCGACTAGAATCTGGCCTTCCTTCTCTTCAGGCATCCCAACAACAAATTGTTCTCCAGGATCATATCTCTGGGAAACATTCGACTTCACTTCTCTATTTATTTCTTCAGCATCCTCTCGACTGATTGCTTCTGACTTCGTATCTAGATCAATCGAACCGTTTTGCGTATCTGTTTGAACTTGAATTTGGTCTAACCCACCCAAAACTAGTTTGGCATTTCCTTGATTTTCATCCGTTTGCGCGAAAACCTGGGTGGATCCGATACCAATAACCGATAGTCCACTGATTGCTTGGAGCGCAGTTCTTCGTGTCATTCTATTCGGTTTTTTATTTGACATTGCAACTAACAGTAATTCCCAATAGAAAATATACTTTTCTATAACTTATAGTAATTAAATCTATGGATTGAGACGAAAAATAAATAGGTTAGGGAGTGCAAACATTCTACATCAACACCCAGCTTGTCAAATTACTTTCATTCATTTATCCTCCCAACGATACTACTGTTTAGTAAATCTATAGCAGCTACAATACAGTAATTATAATACCAACAAGTCCCTTCAATCACATATGCAAAAACTGTTAACAATCGATAGCTTAACTGGTGAAAGAATACTGCTGTTCGCGATTTTGATCGCTATTTTTGGAGGCCTTATACATATTCAGGAAGGGGAGTTACCTGGGATAATGATTATAGCAGGTATTTTTGGATTGATAGGCCTTTTTTACGATAATGGCCAATAGAAATTATATAATTTTTCTTCCTCATCCCAATCTCAAATTTACTTCTTATTTTGAACTTCTGAATGTACATACTTTCAATGAACAGCCTTGGGTCAAGCCCTAAGGCGCTCGGCCTGCTCCGCCTGTAGACTCCGCAAATCGTTTTTTGTGCGCCAATAGGCGTGAGGCGCGAGTTCGTCTGCCTCGAGATCAGTGATGAGTACTGACCGACCGATTCAGAGTGAGACGTATCGAGAGCGTTCGACTGACGACAAATTCACGAACGACCGCTCCCAGAACTATCCAGGCAACACGGCGCGACTGAACGGCCACGAACTCGTCGCGATCGACGAGTGGCTCCCCGGGAAAGCGCCATCACCCTACGATATCGATCTTACAGACAGCTACGAGTATCGGACCCGCTACTGGCGCTGCAGGAAGTGCGGCCAGGAACGCAACCATCGCAACGAGTTCACGACACCTTGTGAGGAACCGCAGCCACAGACCCCACTTGAGGCCGGCGGCTACTCGATCGATGAGCCACGAACCCGCCGCGCCCTCACCGAAGCAATCGACGTCCACTTCGCTCAGCCGGGGCCGATCTACAAGGCCGTCAGCGAAAGCGAGAGTACGTATAAGGTCAACGTCGATGAGGAGACATGCACTTGCCCTGATTTCGAACAGCGCCAGCCAGACGGCGGCTGTAAGCATCTACGCCGTGTCGACCTTGAGATTCGGACTGGACTCGTTCCCGATCCAGATGGAACCTTCCAACGATGAAACTCTCGAAGATTTTGACGCTGCACTTAGCTCCGATACCACGTCACCATAACTAATCGCTTCATCGCAGGATATGATTCTCCGGAAATCGCGGTTTGAATAATTGACTCGAGCCAAATTATTTGAGATTGCGGATCCAAGAATGAGTACGAATGGGTGACTCAGATCAGCGATCGTGGACAGACAGCATGAGTGGACGTGAACGCGTCCGCCATGTCGTAGAGTTACTTGACGAACCAGCACCAGTCCAAGAGATTGCCGACCGAGCAGATGTCGCTCGCACGACAGCGGATGATGAACTCCAGCGACTGCAGAGTGACGACTGGGTCAGAGAAACGACGATTGATGGGACGAAAGCGTACGACTTGAAC
>NZ_RAPO01000015.1 GCF_003610195.1 Halopiger aswanensis
TGGCTTGAGCAGTTTGTACATTACTATAACACACAACGACCGCATCAATCACTTAACGGACAGACGCCAGCCGAGGTGCTAAACTAGACAGTGCCGAAGAAGAGTACGGTCAAGATATTTCTGAAGATGAACTGGAGCAGTTGGTTGTAGAGACTATGAGAACTGTTGATGTTGGCGATGAGGTTAGTCAAACAGCACAACGAAAGAAGATTCTTAATGCGTATACAGATTCGTTTATCGAGATGTTTGACCTAGATCCTATAGGTGTTGAGAAACGTCAGCAACTACGCTCAGAGACTTTGGCAACTGGCGAGGTTGTCGATCAGAACAATAAATTAGACGAGAGTAGCAATGTATTCCGAATTGAGGCGAAAACCGTAGCAATGTACTGGTGAAGGTGACATCAACATATTCAGTATCTTCTAATTCCTTCCAACTCAATTCTGTCACGCCGAGTTTGCTGAATATAGGGCGCATATTCAGCACGGCTGCTAAAACCTATCACCGATCGCGGGTATCAACAAGGTGGCTCAACCGTGTCCACGTGCTGCGATGGTTCTCTTCACTGCGGACTCGAGAAGTAAGCCCGTCCTCTTGTCTTTACTACAGCGCCGCACTACCGTCTCGAGTCACCAGTAGATCAGAATTCACGATCAGTTAGAACCGGCAAATATCACTTGTATAGGTACTGCGTTTGGGCACGACTCAACGGCTACCAAAAGAATCCTGATTCCGCCACTGCACCGGTACCGACCGGGTGAACCGGTCAGTATCCTAACGCTCTTTAGGATTGATTGAGTAACTAACAGACGCGCACGAAAGTGCGCTGAGCCGGAGTGCTTGGGTGGAGACGGGCGCTCCGGCTCACACACGCCCCCGCGTAGCGGGAGCAATCCATCGTTCGAATTGGCGAAATAAAGATGTGCCGACGTCCTGTTGGAACTATGGCAACGGTGCTTGGTTCTCTCGTTGGATTGTATCCTGCGACGTTGGGGCCTACAACTGGAGAACCATGGTCCTGAATATCACCATCCATTGCGATTGTAGCACTGCCATCGATACAATCCGTCCAGCAGTTCGGTCACATATCCGGACTACGAATGAGGCTCACTGTACCGATCACCAATCTGCCGACTAATCACGATCTCGACTACGATGCATCCAACTCTGACCGCGGTACTCGAACGGATTTCAACTCATGAGGACTGTGACCGAACGGCGCTTCCACCGCTGTACGAGGCTGTCGATCCCGAGGCCGTCACCTCGCTGCTCGAGTCAAATACAGACGTCG
>NZ_RAPO01000016.1 GCF_003610195.1 Halopiger aswanensis
TGACAGGCCGTCGAACGGGACGGCGTCGCCCGAGGGCGAAGGCGAGGAGCCGCGAACGGAACGGTCGATGCTCGAGGAGGAGGCGACGGACGCCGACGAAGCCGAACGAGAGATCGAAAACCGACACGAACGAGGTCGCGAGGGGGGCCGCGAGCACGGCGGTCACGGTCGCGACGATCACGAAGGCCACGACGACGGCGATCACGGCCACGGCGGCATGCACGAGGGCCACGAACGGATGTTCCGCCGGCGCTTTTTCGTCTCGACGCTGCTGTCGATTCCGGTCCTCCTCTACAGCGAGATGCTGCAGGACTGGCTCGGGTTTTCCGTCCCGGCGTTTCCCGGAAGCGAGTGGATCAATCCGGTCTTCGCGGTCGTCGTCTTCGCGTACGGCGGCGTGCCGTTCCTCCGGATGGCCGTCCCCGAACTGCGGAAGCGCTCGCCGGGGATGATGACGCTCATCTCGATGGCGATCACGGTCGCGTTCGTCTACAGCCTCGCGAGCGTCGTCCTGCCGACCGAGTCGGCGTTCTTCTGGGAGCTCGTGACGCTGATCGACATCATGCTGCTCGGTCATTGGATCGAGATGCGCTCGGTCAGGCGGGCCCAAAGCGCGCTCGACGAACTGGCGAAGCTCATGCCCGACACCGCCGAGCGAATCACCGAAGACGGCGACACAGAGGAAGTGCCGGTGAGTGACCTCTCCGAGGGCGATCTCGTCCTCGTTCGTCCCGGCGCGAGCGTCCCCGCCGACGGCGTCGTCGAGACGGGGGAGTCGGACGTGAACGAATCGATGATCACTGGCGAGTCGATGCCCGTCTCCAAGGCGCCGGGCGACGAGGTGATCGGCGGGACGATCAACGGCGACGGGAGCCTCCGTGTCCGAATCGAGGCGACTGGTGAGGAGACAACGCTGGCGGGGATCATGCGGTTGGTCGAAGAGGCCCAGGAGGGGAAGTCGGAGACGCAGGCACTCGCCGACCGCGCTGCGGGCTGGCTGTTCTACGTCGCCGTCGGCGCGGCGGCCGTGACCGCCATCGCGTGGACGGTCGCGACCTCGTTCGACGCGGCCGTGATCGAGCGGGTCGTCACCGTCCTCGTGATCGCCTGTCCCCACGCGCTGGGGCTGGCTATCCCACTCGTGGTTGCGATCAACACCTCGCTGGCCGCCAGTAACGGGATGCTCGTTCGCGACCGAATCGCGATGGAGGAAGCGCGCAACCTCGAGACGATCGTCTTCGACAAGACGGGGAC
>NZ_RAPO01000017.1 GCF_003610195.1 Halopiger aswanensis
TGACAGGCCGTCGAACGGGACGGCGTCGCCCGAGGGCGAAGGCGAGGAGCCGCGAACGGAACGGTCGATGCTCGAGGAGGAGGCGACGGACGCCGCCGAAGCCGAGCGGGAGATCGAGGACCGACACGAACGAGGTCACGAGGGGGGCCACGAGCACGGCGGTCACGGTCACGACGATGACCACGACGACGGCGATCACGGCCACGGCGGCATGCACGAGGGCCACGAACAGATGTTCCGCCGACGCTTTTTCGTCTCGACGCTGCTGTCGATTCCAGTCCTGCTCTACAGCGAGATGCTCCAAGAGTGGCTCGGGTTTTCCGTCCCGGTGTTTCCCGGAAGCGAGTGGATCAATCCGGTCTTTGCGGTCGTCGTCTTCGCGTACGGCGGCGTGCCGTTCCTCCGGATGGCCGCCCCCGAACTGCGAGACCGGGCGCCGGGCATGATGACGCTCATCTCGATGGCGATCACGGTCGCGTTCGTCTACAGCCTCGCCAGCGTCGTCCTTCCGACCGAGTCGGCGTTCTTCTGGGAACTTGTGACGCTGATCGACATCATGCTGCTCGGTCACTGGATCGAGATGCGCTCGGTCAGGCAGGCCCAGAGCGCGCTCGACGAACTGGCGAAGCTCATGCCCGACACCGCCGAGCGAATCACCGAAGACGGCGACACGGAGGAAGTGCCGGTGAGTGAACTCTCCGAGGGCGATCTCGTCCTCGTTCGTCCTGGCGCGAGCGTCCCCGCCGACGGCGTCGTCGAGACGGGGGAATCGGACGTGAACGAATCGATGATCACCGGCGAATCGATGCCCGTTTCGAAGGCACCGGGCGATGAGGTGATCGGCGGGACGATCAACGGCGATGGAAGCCTCCGCGTCCGTATCGAAGCGACAGGTGAGGAGACGACGCTCGCAGGGATCATGCGGCTGGTCGAGGAGGCACAGGAGGGAAAATCGGAGACGCAGGCACTTGCCGACCGCGCCGCAGGCTGGCTGTTCTACGTCGCCGTCGGCGCGGCAGCCGTGACTGCCGTCGCGTGGACGGTCGCAACCTCGTTCGACGCGGCCGTGATCGAACGGGTCGTCACTGTCCTCGTGATCGCCTGTCCACACGCACTGGGACTCGCAATTCCGCTCGTGGTCGCGATCAACACTTCGCTGGCCGCCAGTAACGGGATGCTCGTTCGCGACCGAATCGCGATGGAGGAAGCGCGCAACCTCGAGACGATCGTCTTCGACAAGACGGGGAC